>CAZOKO010000020.1:0-30964 GCA_964580455.1 uncultured Thermodesulfobacteriota bacterium
CTCCTTACGATGTTTTACAAACCGTCTTTGTTGCACTTCATGGTTGAATGTGGGTATAATAAAATTATACACTATTCATTTTGGTTTTCCATAAGAATATTTCGTGGTATATCCGTATTGATTGATTTATTTATTTATTTTTTCTAAAGGTGTTTATTTAATCTGACGAATAGGTATTTGATAAAAGGATTTTTAGGACAACACATAAGTTTCCAAAATAATTAAAAACAAAAAGGACATTTAACTATGCTCTCAAACGAAAGCAGGATTCTGAAAATTATTTATTTCATTTTCTTTCTATCAGGTGGAACTTCCCTCATCTATCAAGTAATATGGACTAAAGAACTAACATTGATTATGGGCAATACCATTTATTCCTCCACAACAGTATTGGCAGCTTTTATGGGAGGATTAGCACTGGGCAGCATACTTTTAGGAAGATATATCGATAAGGGAAAGGTATCTCCCTTAAAACTCTATGCAATTCTAGAATTGGGCATCGGTATCTTCGCTCTCTCATTGCCTTATCTATTATCAAGCTTTAACCCCTTATACAGCAAAATCTACCAGACCAGCAGCTTTAATAATTCCCTTTTAACTTTGCTTAAGTTTATAATCTCCTTCTCCCTTCTCTTGATTCCTACTTTCCTTATGGGTGGTACCTTACCGATTCTAAGTAAATATATCGTTTCATCATTCCACCATCTGGGTAGAAGAATAGGTACACTTTATGCTGTTAATACTTTGGGTGCAGTTATGGGTAGTTTCTTAGCTGGTTATTTGCTCATTGGATTAATCGGAATAAAAGCTACAACCTATCTATCTGTTTTGATTAATTTATCTTTATCTTTATTTGCTTATCTATTGCCCAAATTACCAGTCAAAACATTACCGATGGAAAAGAAAATAGACAACGAAACCTCTCTACCAGATGAATTCATAGAAGAACACTCAAAAATGCCTGTCACACTGGTTCTATTCATCTATGCACTCTCAGGTTTTACCGCACTGGCTTATGAAATCATCTGGATGAGAGTTTTTATCCCATTTTTAAGCAGCTCAATTTATTCTTTCACTACTATGCTTGTTGCGTTCCTTCTTGGATTATCTCTGGGAAGTTTGATTTGCTCACGATTCGTTGACCGGGTAAATAAGATTATACCTTCCTTGGGGATGGTACAGATACTCATCGGATTTTTTAGCTTATTGTCTCTTATATTATTCTATCTTTTTTATTCACTTTTCTCTAAACAACTAAATCTCGCTTTGGAAAATATGAATGCCTGGGCTTTTATCATAACTATCGGTTTCTATTTCTTTATATTGCTTCCACCTTCTTTATTGATGGGAGCAGTATTCCCTCTGGTAATAAAAATATGCTCCAACAGGAAGATAACGTTGCTTGGTACAATTGTGGGAGATATTTATTTCCTTAACACCATTGGTGCAATATTAGGATCTCTTATTACAGGATTTTTCTTAATCCACTGGCTAGGCGTTCAAGGATCGTTTATGTTGATCGTGTCATTAAATATCTTGGGAGGTTTGGTTTTAATTGCTACTAGTTTAAAGGCAAAGGGAGGAATTCGCCTGGCTCTTGCCAGTTCTCTGATTGTCATCCTCACATTGAGTTCAACTGGATATTCAAAGAACATATTCCAAAAAGTTTTTATCGACAGGCTAATCCATCTCAACATTTTAAATAAGAATTCAAAATTCATTTATTATCGTGAAGACACGACAGCTAATATCTGTGCCGTTGAATCCTCAAAAGGAGCTAAAAACTTACTTATTAATTCAATTCCCACTACCGGAATTGTTATAGAAACAAAGCTCATGGCTCATCTTCCTTTACTCTTACACAAAAAACCTGAGAACGGCCTGGTAATCTGTTTTGGTATGGGGACAACTTTTAGGTCAGCCTACATGCACGGAATAGATGTAAAAGCAGTTGAGTTAGTTCCCAATCTCTTTGAATGCTTTCCCCTTTTTCATGAAGATGCAAAAGCCATCTTGGATGATCCTAAAACAAAATTGATTAGAAATGACGGTAGGAATCACTTGCTCCTTTCAGAAGAGAAATATGACATAATTACCGTAGACCCATCACCACCTCTTTATAGCAGCGGTACGGTTAATCTATACACCCAAGAATTTTATAAACTGTGCCGTCAGAGGCTAACCGATGATGGTATTTTCTCTATGTGGCTTTGGGTCCCCTCGTGCCGCGAATCTGAGTTTAAAATGCTGGTGAAAACTTTTATGAGTGCCTTCCCCCACACAACCGTTTGGAGCGGTGTTTACAGGTTCGGAATTTATCTAATCGGTTCAAATCAGAAGATTTCGATCGATCTCCCATCTTTGGCGAGAAGAATAAGAAACCCACTAATACAGGGAGATTTAAAGCAATCGATAAGACATCAAGTTGAAATCGACGAACATTTTTTCTCAAACCTATTTTTATTTGATGAAGAAACAGCCTGGAATTTCGTCAAGGATGCCACCATTCTAACAGATGATCATCCTTACACAGAATATCCCCTCCTGACCTGGTGGAAAGACAAGGAGAAAATAGACATTTCTACAATTGTTAACAGAAAGTCAGATGTCAGAAAACTCATAGCGAGAACCCATTAACTATCCTATCTCCGTCTTCAGTAATCAGATTTCATCCTATATTTTATAAGATTTTATTAAAAGAGGGTTATATCAATTCATCTAGCGAGGGTCACTCTCAATGCTTTGAAATTGAAGGGAGGTAAATAGTAAAGGAGGTCCCTTTATTTTCCTGGCTTTTCACTGATATGTTTCCTCTATAACTTTCAATAATACGATACACTATAGCCAGACCTAATCCAATTCCTCTATCTCTGGTAGTGAAGAAGGGATCAAATATCTTATCTAGATGATTCTCTGGTATCCCACGTCCTGTATCAGAAACAATTATCTGTGACCAAAACTCATTAGAATTAGTGTCAATTCTGGATTTTTCACCCTTACTCAATGAATCCTGGTGTACGATTTCAGTATTAACGACCAGTGCTCCTTTATGATTCATTGATTGTGCAGCATTGATAAAAAGATTCCAAAAAACCTGCTTTATTTGCTGAGAATCTGCTTCTATCATTATCTTGCCCTGAAGGTCTTTAATGACATGAATATCCCCATATTGAGGATTGTATGAAAAAAGCTGAATCGTATCATCAAGAATGTTATTAAGTTCAACTGATTCTTTTCTTCTATCATCTGGCCGGGCAAAAAGAATAAAATCTGATAATAACTGGTCTAATCGAGTCGTTTCCCTCAGGACAATATTCATTAATCGTTGGTTATCTGGGTCAAGCTCCAAACTATCTTTTAACACCTGAACAGAACCACTCATAGAAGCTAAAGGATTACGGATTTCATGAGCCATTCCCGTCGCAAACCTCCCGATAGCAGCTAATTTGTCAACCAGCTTAACATGTTCTTCCATTTCTTTTAATTTGGTCAGATCCTGAAAAACATAAATCTCTCCCTTACTATCTCCTCCGACATCCTTAAGAACTGCTTTGGAAAAACCCAGGTGGAGTATTCTCCCATCTTCCCGTTTAAAAGAAATTTCAAAACGTGAATTCACCGTATCATATTTTTTACCACTACTGGAACTCTGCCCAATTTCTTTCAGATCTGGCAAAACCCTATCAATCTTCACACCATAAACATCAGAAAAATTATGTCCTGTAATATCTTCTGCTGCTCGATTAAAAGACGTAATCTTGTTTTCCTCATCGACGGTAAGCAGTCCACTGTTAATACTCTCAACGATATTTCGATATAATATCTCCAATTTATGATAATCAATCTCTTTAATCTTGAGCGCTTCATCTGATTTACTGGCTTGCTCTGAAAGGAAACTACTCAACATTGCAATAAAATAAAAACCTGTAACGTTCATCACAACACGAAAAAGCAACGAGGTAATTCCATAGATCGCATCGTCGGGAATCATATCTAAAGGCTGAAAAATCCCGTAGTATTCCAGACCAACGATTAGACCGTAGAGAACACTGCTAACGGTAGCAATTATTATTCCGCCCTTTCGGTAAAGAATGATACTAGCCGATATAATGGATAGGTAATAGAATAGGGAAAAAACACTTCTTATACCACCGGTTGCATTTATAAGGCCGGTAATGAGCAGTGCATCCATTATAATCTGGATATAGGCAAACGTTCTTAAACGTTTAACTCTGTTAAGAAGAAAGGCATAGAGGAGATTTGAGGCATAGACCATTCCAATAATAGCGTAGAGAGACATAAGGTAAGGGTCTAAATAGGGCTTGCCTTTTGTAATCTGGATTAATGCAGCTGTCCCTAACGAAAAAGTGGCTAATATCAATCTTAAGATCATTAGCCACTTGATCCTTTTGAGAATAACTTCTCTGGGTTCTTGTATACTGTAATTAGGAGTCATGGTTTACATCATCCTTGCCATTTTTTATACCATATTTCTCTAAACGATAGCGAATAGATCGATAAGGTATATTGAGTAGTTCTGCTGCCTTTTTCATTTCACCATTTGTTCTTTGTAAAGCCTTAAGGAGCAATTGTTTTTCCAATTTTCCCACCTCTTCCTCTAAATCGATCCCTTCAGGAGGAATTTCAACATCAGCCTCCCCCATTTTCTTCATCTCTCTTTTAAAACGAGAAAGAGTAAGACTATCTGGGAGAATGATGTTGGATGTCTCCAAGGCTACACTTCTTTCCACAATGTTCTCAAGCTCACGTACATTACCAGGAAAGCTATAGTCAAGAAGCACTTTTAAAGCATATGAGGAAATCTGCCGAAGTTCTTTGCCTGATTCCTGAGAGTACTTCTCCAGGAAGTGCTGGGCTAAAAGCGGTATATCCATCTTTCTCTCTCTTAAAGAGGGAATTCTTATTTGGATTACATTTAATCGATAAAAAAGATCTTCTCTGAATTCACCCCTGATTACTTTCTCTTCTAAATTGACATTGGTTGCAGAGATAATCCTCACATCAACGATTATCTCTTGTGTTCCACCCACAGGCTTAAAAGACTTCTCCTGAACTATCCTTAACAACTTAACCTGAAGAGACAAAGGCAAATCCCCAATTTCATCTAGGAAGATAGTTCCTTCATGGGCCGCTTCGAATAGCCCTATTTTATCTGCAACAGCACCAGTAAATGACCCCTTTTTATACCCAAACAGTTCACTTTCTAAAAGCTGCTCCGGAACTCCACCACAATTAATGGTTATAAAAGGACTATGACTCCTGGGACTATTTCGATGGATAGCCCTCGCAACCAACTCTTTACCGGTGCCACTCTCCCCTGTAATCAAAACACTGGCTTTTGAAGAAGCCGCCTTGGGAATTAAAGCAAATATTTTAAGCATCTCCGGACTGCTACTGATCATGCCTTCAAAACTTTCAACACCACCCTTTCCTCTCTTCTTATGTATAACCTCTTCTACTATCCCTTTTTTCTGTAGTGCATTTTTGACGGTCATCTTTATTTCATCTACATTAAAGGGCTTGGTAATATAATCATAGGCACCCTCTTTCATTGATTCCACAGCAGTTTCAAATGAAGCGTAGGCCGTAATCATAATGACATTAGTTTCTGGAGAGATTTCTTTTATTCTGGTCAGAACTTCAAAACCATTTACCTTTGGCATCCTGATATCAGCAATAACGACATCATACTTCCGCTTTTCAAAAAGACTGATCGCCTCTTTACCATTAGCTGCACACGAAACCTCATAGCCTTCTCTATCTAGCATAATTTGGAGGAATTCCCTGATGCCAGGCTCATCATCCACAACTAAAACATTCGCCATCTCAAACCTCGAAAAGTTAAATCTTATACTACCAAACCGTTTATATCTTTTATAACCTTGCCTTTCACAATTGTATAGAGTGTTTCTCCCTCCAGTTCCCAATCATGGAAAGGAGAATTTCGACTTCTGGATTTAAATTGATTAACATCCACTTTTTTATGTAAAGATAGATCGATAATAGTAATATCAGCATCATTTCCCGGAATAAGGCTGCCTTTAGATATATCCAGTATTTTTGCAGGATTGGCGGTAAATTTTGAGATCAATCCCGATAAGGACAATACCTTCTCGTTAACCAATTGCAGTGCCAGGGGAAGGGCTGTCTCCAATCCTATGAGCCCAGAGGAAGCATAATCAAACTCCACATCTTTTTCTAAAGTAGAGTGGGGAGCATGGTCAGTTGCAATTACGTCAAGAGTCCCATCTTTAAGACCTTCTTTGATTGCCTCCACATCTCTTATACTCCTCAAAGGAGGATTTACTTTTAAATTGGTATCAAATGATTCCAAAGCCTCCTCAGACAAACTGAAATAATGGGGTGCAGTCTCTGCTGTTACTTTCACCCCCCGTGACTTGGCCTCACGGACAATCCTTACTGATCCTTCTGTACTGACATGTGCAATGTGTACCCTACAACCCGTCAGTTCTGCCAGGATGACATCCCTAGCCACTACTGTTTCTTCGGCAGCATTCGGTATTCCCTTTAGTCCTAATCGGGTAGAAGTAAAACCTTCATTCATGACACCACCTGCCGTTAAATCCGAGTCTTCGCAGTGGCAAATAACTAATAAATCGAAATTCTTAGCATACTCCATGCCCCGTCGCATCAACTCGCTATTACGAACTGATTTACCATCATCCGATACTGCTACTACCCCCATATTTTTCAACTCACTCATTTCTGCAAGAAATTCTCCCTCAAGACCTTTAGTAATTGCACCAATGGGAAAGACATTAACACACCCTTCACTCTTTGCCTTATCTAGAATATACTTGGTTACTGATTGATTATCATTGACCGGATTAGTGTTGGGCATACAGGCAATTGAACTAAAACCTCCTGATGCTGCAGCTCGACAACCCGTTTTTATGGTCTCTTTGTACTCATGGCCTGGCTCCCTCAAGTGAACATGCATATCAATCAATCCAGGTACTACTACTTTTCCCCGGGCATCAATAATCTGCGTCACCCTGCTTTCTTCCTTTCCTTCCTCTCTTTCTTGACGTATTTCAACAATCCTGCTTTTATCTATGAGTATATCGAGATAATTATCTATATTATTAGATGGATCAATAACCCTTCCATTCTTTATGAGTAGCATCTCCCCTCCTATCTGCCAATTAAGAGATATAATAAGGCCATCCTCACAGCCACACCATTGGTAACCTGCTCCAGTATAAGGGCATAAGGCCCATCAGCTATCTCTGGAGAAATCTCCACTCCCCGGTTGATGGGACCAGGATGCATGATTAAGACATCTTCCTTAGCTTTTTTAAGCCGATCCAGATTCAAACCAAAAACGGTCGAATATTCCCGCAAAGAAGGAAATAGAAACCTGCTCTGTCTCTCCATTTGAATTCTCAACATCATAATCACATCTACATCCTTGATAGCTTCATCCATGCCAGAAGCTACTTTAACTCCCATCCTTTCTATAAAAGGAGGGATCATAGTAAAGGAACCATATATGACAACCTCAGCGCCCAACTTATTAAGGGCATGAATATTTGACCTTGCTACCCTGCTGTGTGTAATATCTCCAACAATAGCAATCTTTAGCCCTTCAATTTCCCCTTTTTTCTCCCTGATGGTAAAGGCATCCAGTAAAGCCTGGGTAGGATGTTCGTGTGCTCCATCGCCTGCATTAATAATAGAAGCAGGGAGTGAGTTAGCCATAATCTTAGGAGCTCCCGCAACAGAATGCCTTATAACAACCAGATCAGGATTCATTGCTTGCAGATTTTTACCGGTATCTTTAAGGGTTTCACCTTTAAGTGTACTGCTTGCTGAAGTTGAAATATTTACTACATCCGCACTAAGCCTTTTTCCGGCTATCTCGAAGGAAGTCCTTGTACGTGTACTCGGTTCATAGAATAAATTAATGATGGTCTTTCCCCTCAGAGTAGGAACTTTTTTAATATCCCTGGTAGAAATCTCCTTCATAGAATCTGCAGTATCTAATATGAGATTAATCTCATCTATACCCAACTGCTCGATAGTCAAAAGGTCCTTATTTTGTAAAGGCATACTACTTTTCCTCCTGTATAATTACTTCATCTATTCCGTCATCTTCTACAAGCTTCACCTCAACCAACTCTCCTCCAGAAGTTGGAACATTTTTACCAACATAATCAGCTCTGATTGGTAATTCACGATGTCCCCGATCCAATAATACAGCAAGCTGGATAAATTTGGGCCGTCCTAAATCAATAATCGCATCCAAAGCTGCCCGAACAGTTCTTCCTGTATAAAGAACATCGTCAACCAATATCACTTTTTTATCCTTAACAGCAAAAGGCACTTCCGTTTTTCGCAATATGGGTTGTGAAGCTATCTCTGAAAGATCATCCCGATAGAGGTTGATATCCAGTGCTCCCATAGGCACCTCAATACCTCCAATCTCTTTTATTTTAGAAGAAAGTCTCCTGGCCAGGGTTACTCCCCTCTTCATGATACCAATGGAAACAAGGTCTTTTCCCCTCTTGTTTTTCTCCAGTATCTCATAGGCTATTCTTCTTAAACTCTTTTCTATATCCTCCTGATTTTGAACGATTATTCTCCTTTTCTCCATGCCTTCTCCTTACCCATAATTTAGAGTAGCCATTTGCTGCAAACTATGACCCAGAAAAACCTCTTCACCTAGAAATGGCAAAGAGGTTTTTTTATTTAAGTAGTTGATCTTTAACATAGCAACCTTCTTAATCTCACGGGATTAAATTAAAGGTTTTTTCTTCTTCATCTTTTCATAATACCTTTTATCCAGTAAAAGTCAAATGAAATTTTCAGTTAGGACGCAGATTCTCGCTGATAAGCGCAGACGAATAATCAAAATCTATAGCCTAAGTTTTCCATACTACTAAACAACCATCAGCGAATTAGATCTCCTATTCGTCTCCACTTGATATCACGCATAAAACTACCCCAAGACCAATAGATTAAAAAGGCTTTGCCTTTCACCTTGTTTAAATTCACAAATCCCCAGAAGCGACTGTCGGCACTTCGATCCCGGTTGTCCCCCATCATGAATAATGAATCTTTGGGAACCATTACAGGACCAAAGTTATCTCTCGGTTGCACATGTGCTGGAATAATAGTATGATCTTTATAGACTCCATGAGAATCTTCGTAAAGTTTATCATTAATATAGATCTTTTTATCCTTTATCAAAATTCTATCCCCTTCCACTCCAATTACTCTTTTAATAAAATCCTTACTTTCATCTTTTGGATAAATAAAGACAATTACATCACCTTGTTCCGGGTCCTTGAAATCAAACAACTTTACATCCGTAAAAGGTATTCCTACTCCATAGATAAATTTATTCACCAGTATATGATCACCTATCAATAAGGTAGGCTCCATAGAACCTGAAGGAATCTTGAATGCCTGCACCACAAAAGTTCTGATAATCAAGGCCAGCACAATGGCTATGGCAAAGGCTTCGATGTATTCCCTGATAACACTTTTCTTTCTCATCACTTCTCCTCTACTTTCTCAAAATATTGAATTTAAAATTCTCTACTTTCCACCACTAAATATAATAGAGAACCTCTGCAGTGATTACTATCTCCCAAATGCTTTCTACGCCTCTTACAATCAATTCCCACAAAGGGTGGAAAAACCTTATCATTATTCTCAGCGTACTCTGCGCTCCCCCGTTAGATGTTCAGACAAATAGATGCTTGTAAACATGACAGCTATCTAACGGGGTAAAAATCTGTGGTGAATAGTTATTATAATCAGCGAAGATGTAATCTACATCATGACAGGTATTAATGTAAAGAACAAAAATAAAAATTTGCATACAAAAAAGTATTGACATTAATAATATTCTTAATATATATTTAATACCTGCAGGCGGGCATAGCTCAGTTGGTAGAGTACAAGCTTCCCAAGCTTGGGGTCGCGGGTTCGAATCCCGTTGCCCGCTCCAAATTGCAATGATAATGCATTTTTTCACTTGCAATTAGATCTAACCTGTGTTATGTTGTACCAACACTCTTTAAAGTGGGGACCCCCCGCTTTTTTTATTGACTTAAGGAAAATGACTGAAACCCTCATTGAATCGATTAGAGAGCTTGTAGAACCTCTCATTTTATCCGAAGGAATAGAGCTGGTTGACATCGAATATCACCAGGAATCGAGAGGGTGGGTCATCAGGATTTATATTGACAGCGAAGGAGGAATAACTCTAAACCACTGTTCCAGCTTAAGTGAACAGATTGGAGACCTACTTGAAGTAAAGGATATTATTCCTCATAGTTATACCTTAGAGGTATCTTCACCGGGTCTCAATCGTACATTAAAAAGAGAAAAAGATTTTATAACCTATGTTGGGGAAACCATAAAGGTAAAGACCTCAAAACCCATTGATCAAAGAAGAAATTTTAAAGGCAAATTACTGGGATACAGAGAAGGAAAAGTTATGCTTAGCTCAGATAACCAGGAATTATTCATCCCCATCTCCCTCATATCAAAAGCCAACATTCAATACAAATTCCCCGATCCTAAAAATAAAAAAGTAAGTTTAAATAAAAAAACAGTGTAATAAATCTAACAATTTAAAGGTAATATCCCATGCTAACAGATCTTGATCGCATCCTCGAAGAAGTAAGAAAAGATAAAGATCTTGACAAACAAATCTTAATCAAAACCCTTGAAGCAGCGCTTTTAAAAGCTGCAAAAAACCGGTACGGTTACAGTTCTGACATTGAAGCGCACTTCAATCCAGAATTAGGTGAGGTTGAACTTTTTCAATTCAGGATAGTAGTTGAAGAAATAAAAAATCCAAGGACTGAAATTACTTTAGAAGAATCTAAAAACCTGGATCCAGAAGCACAAATAGGTGACAGTCTGGGTATAAAACTGAATACCGCTGATTTTGGAAGAATCGCTGCTCAGGCAGCCAAACAGGTAATTATTCAGAATATTAGAGAAGCAGAGAGAGACAATATATATCAAAATTATAAAGACCGCAAAGGTGACCTGGTCAACGGCGTAGTTCAACGGTTTGACAAAGGGAACATCATTGTCAATATGGGAAAAGCAGAAGCAATTTTACCAGTGAAAGAACAGGTTCCCAGGGAACGCTATCGTCTGAGAGACAGAATAAAAGCTTATATCCTGGACATCAAAAAGGCAACCAGGGATCCCCAGATTGTTCTATCCAGAACACATACAAGATTTATCTCAGAATTATTCAAAGTTGAAGTACCTGAAATAAGTGAAGGTATTGTTACCATCAAAAGTGTTGCCAGGGAACCGGGGATCAGAACTAAAATTTCTGTGATCACCTCCAATCCTGATGTTGACCCTGTAGGGGCATGTGTTGGATCCAAGGGCTCCAGAGTACAAAACATTGTACAGGAATTGAAAGGAGAGAAAATTGATATCATCACCTGGTCTGATGATCCAGCTAAATATGTCTGCAATGCACTTGCCCCAGCAGAAATTTCAGAAGTCATTGTTTATAACGAACGGAGATCTATGGAAATCATTGTTCCTGATAATCAAACTTCACTGGCCATCGGTAAGAGAGGGCAAAATGTTCGTTTGGCCGTTAAGTTAACAGGGTGGAAAATCGACATAAAGAGCAAAACAGAGTCAGAAGGAGAATCTGAAAATGCCCTTAAACAATTAATCCAAATCCCAGGTGTTGGTGAAACTACTGCCAGAATACTATTTAACGAAGGTTATTCTACCCCTGCAGATATTTCCAAAGCAGAAGTAGAAGAACTGATGAAACTGCCTGGGCTGGGCGAGAAAAAAGCACAAACTATCAAGCAGGCAGCAGAAGATTTTATAAAAGAACAGGCTTCTTTAAAAGATGTGGCTTCTTCATCTTCAAGTGAAGAAGCATGATGTTTAAACGACTTACAACCCTGCAGGAACTATGAGAATCCATCAACTTGCTAAAGAATTAAATTTAAAAGCTAAAGAACTATTTCCCCATCTGAAAAAACTGGGAGTAGAATTTAAAAACCACATGACTTCTATTTCTGGGGATGATGTAGAACGAGTAAAAAACCTCTTGAATCCTCCAACTGCAGAAGAGGTTGTAGAGAAAAGACTCAAACCAACTCTTATCAGGAGGAGAAGAAAAGTAATAGAAGAACCCCCCGCAGAGAAAAAGGAAAGTGTTGAAGAAGAAGTAGCTGAAAAAATCCCTGAGGTTGCCAAACCAGTTGAAGAGAAAGAAGAAAAGCTTTTAACCCCACCTGTTGAGGAAACTGCACCACAACAAAAAACAGCCGATACCGCCCCGGCAAAACCCCCGGGAGTAAAGATTATCTCTAAAAAAGCATTGGTCCCTGAGGCAAAAAAGGAAGGGGAAGAGGAAAGAAAAATAGGGAAAGCCAAGAGAGAACGACCTAAAAAAGAAAGATTTTTCCCCGTCACCTCCTCCAAAGACCTTAAAGAAGAAGAATACCTTCCACATAAAAAAGCAACCAAAACCTATAAGCCCTCTCCTTACCATAAGAAAAAAACGCTTTCTCTCGTTAAAGCTAAAAAAACTGAGATTACCATACCTAAAGCTATTAAGAGGAAAATAAAAATAGTGGAAGGAATAACCGTTGGTCAATTAGCAAAAAGGATGAGTGTCAAAGCAGGAGAGCTAATTAAAAAACTTATGGACTTAGGAATCATGACAACTGTGAATAAGACGATCGATATCGATGCTGCCTCTCTTGCTGCTCATGAATGCGGATATGAAATAGAACTCATTCCCATTGCAGAAGAACAAACCCTGATTGAAAAGAATGATTCCACAGAAGAATTATTCCCCCGGGCACCTATTGTAACGGTAATGGGACACATCGATCATGGTAAAACTTCGTTGCTTGATGCTATCCGACAAACTAATATAATAGAAAAAGAGGCAGGGGGCATTACTCAACATATCGGCGCACATCTTGTGAAACTGGACAAAGGAAATATTGTCTTTATCGATACACCGGGCCATGAGGCATTTACAACCATGCGTGCACGAGGAGCAAAAGTTACAGATATCGTGATACTGGTTGTAGCTGCAGATGATGGAGTAATGCCTCAAACAATAGAAGCAATAGACCATTCAAAAGCAGCAAAGGTACCCATTATTGTTGCAATCAACAAGATTGACAAACCCGATGCCAATTCAGAAAAGGTTAAACAATCTCTTGCAAAATATGAACTTGTTCCGGAGGACTGGGGTGGAGATACCCTTTATGCAGAGATTTCAGCCAAAAAGCGGGAGGGAATCGAAGACCTTCTTGAAACTATACTCCTTCAGGCAGAAATGTTAGAGTTAAAAGTCAATCCCAATAAGCCTGCCAGGGGAACAGTGATTGAGGCAAAACTGGATAAAAACAGAGGCCCTCTAGCTACCATATTAATTCAGGGAGGAATGTTAAAGGTTGGAGACACATTCATTTCCGGAGTGCACTTTGGCAAGGCCAGAGTCCTCATTGATGATACAGGAGAGAACATTCCCCAGGCAGGTCCTTCTACACCCATCCAGGTTATCGGGCTTTCTGGTGTGCCTGATGCAGGAGATAGTTTTTTGGTTATTGGTGAAGAGAAGAAAGCCAGGCAGGCAGGGCTTTATCTCCGACAGAAACAGAGAGAAAAAGAGCTTATTGAATCAAGCAACGTAACTTTAGAAGGATTGCAAGATCAAATAAGGGAAGGCACTATCAAAGAACTCAATGCAATCATCAAAGTTGATGTGCATGGAACTATAGAGGCCTTAATTAAATCCCTGGAAGAACTGGGGAACGAAGATGTCAAGATTAATATCATCCATAGTGCTGTCGGTTCCATCAACCAGTCTGATGTTATGTTGGCCTCGGCTTCTAAAGCTATCATCATTGGATTTGGTGTTAAACCCGACGTAAAAGCCAAGCAGGTTGCAGAACTGGAAAAAGTAGATATTAAATTTTATAACATCATTTATGACGCTATTTCTGATATCAAAAATGCCCTGGAAGGTCTTCTAGATCCTACTCTAATCGAAAAACCCTGCGGCAAAGCTGAAGTTAGACAAGTCTTTAATGTCTCCAAGCAAGGTACTATTGCTGGCAGTTATGTCACAGAAGGTAAAGTTGCCAGAGGCACTAAGATTCGCATAATGAGAAATGCCACCCTTCTTCACCAGGGAAAGATTTCTTCCGTAAAACGATTTAAGGATAATGTGCGCGAAGTTGAATCTGGACATGAATGCGGTATCAGTATAGAAGGGTTCGCAGAAATAGAGGTTGGTGACATTATAGAGTGTTATACTGTAGAAGAGATTGCTACTAAATTATAATTATCCCATATTGTTCAAATATGCTTTTATGTATATTTGGGTAACAGCATGGTTATTGGAATCTGCCATCTGGATTTACTAATTAGAGAAAACAACTCCTTAAAGGGAAAGCGCCGCATTCTAAAAAAAATTATTGAACGAGTAAAAAATAAATTTAATGTCTCCATAGCTGAAGTAGGAAACCATGATCTTTGGCAAAGTTCGCAGATAGGTTTTTGCATGGTGGGCAATGATAGAAGGTTTATCAATTCAGCCTTAGATAAAATCGTTATCTTTATCGAAGGAATCAGCAGCGCCGAAATTATTAAATCTGAAATTGAAATCATGAACTATTAGAACTCATCTCTCTCAGCTTCACAAAGTAATACAGGAAGGAGAAACTCATGAATTATAACTACAAAAGGGCAGACCGAGTTTCTGACCTTCTCAAAGAAGAGATCTCTCAAATGCTCCTCAAAGAGGTGAAGGACCCCCACATTGGTTTTATAACTATTACCGGCGTGGAGGTATCGAGAGATCTCCATGTAGCAAAAGTTTTCTACACAATCCTTGGAGATGAAAAGCAAACAAGTGAGTCGGCACAGGCCTTAGACCGTGTTTCCCACTTCATCAAAAGGCAACTGGGCAAAAGGCTGAGGATGAGATATATACCCGATATTATTTTCAGGTATGATCACTCCCTGGAATACGGAGCTAAAATCGACAATATTCTTGATCATCTGAAAGATTATGAAGGAACAGATACTAGCAAAAAGTGATCTAATTTTACATCACAGCAGTTCTCTCACTTAACTCGCATAGATAATTATTCATGGACGGAGTACTGATTGTTGATAAACCTGGTGGTATTACTTCATTCCAGGTTGTCAAAAAGGTAAAAAGAATTCTAAAAGCACCAAAAGTTGGACATGGTGGAACTCTGGATCCCCTGGCTACAGGTGTTTTACCCATCTTCCTCAATAGAGCAACTAAATTAGCTTCTTTTTTAATGAGCGGTACCAAAAGATATCGTGCAACTATGAAATTAGGCATTGAAACTGATACTCAGGATCGGGAAGGCAAGATTACTGCTGAAAGCAACTATATTACAGAAGATCACCAGTTGATCATCCAGGCCTTCAACTCATTCAAAGGCACTATTGAACAAATTCCCCCTATGTTTTCAGCCTTAAAGGTTAAAGGCATCCCGCTTTACAAACTTGCCAGAAAAGGGATATCTCTTAATCTCAAATCTCGAAAAGTTCACATACATGAAATCAAAGTAATCGACATAAGCCTTCCTCATATAACTTTTGAAGTGTGTTGTTCCCCAGGAACCTATGTAAGAACTCTTTGCGCTGATATAGGCAAGAAACTCAGTTGCGGTGGTCATCTGACAGAACTGAAAAGGCTGCAGAGTGGAAATTTCCTATTAGATGATTCCATTAGCTTAGATCAGTTAAACTTTTTAACCGAACAAAACTCCCTAAAAGAGAAGCTGTTTTCACTGTCCAAATCATTCGATAACCTGCCGAATGTTATTATAGAGAATGATCTCATCTCCATTCTTAAAAAGAGTGGAACTGTTTCAGTCTTTCATCTAAAAAATATCTCCTTACCATCTATAAAGAAAGGGGATTTTCTTAAGGCAACCTGTCAAGAAAAAAACCTCATTGCTATTGTACAATCTCTAATCAACAATACCATGTTTTCCATGATGCCTGATACGGAAAAGGCATGGAAACTGGTCTGTTTTTTTAATCCTCAAGAAAATACTCTACACTAAAAAATCTAACAATAGGAGGAATCAATGACACTGGAACCTGGCCAAAAAAGAGAAATTATAGAGAAACATAAAACCCATGATAAAGATACGGGTTCTCCTGAGGTACAAGTTGCTCTTTTAACAGAGAGGATTACCTACCTCACCAACCACTTTAAGACACATAAGAAAGATCATCACTCACGCCAGGGGTTACTCAAAATAGTAAATCAGAGAAGGAGTTTATTGAATTATCTTAAGAGAAATAACCCACCAAAATATAGAAAGTTGATTGATGATCTGGGCATTAGAAAATAAAAAAATGAAAACTATCAATCACGATAGTTGTTACTAATAAGAAAAAGGAGAATTAAATATTATGATTAATAAAGTTGAAACTGAATGGGGTGGCAGGACTCTATCCATTGAAACAGGGAAAGTAGCTAAACAAACCAGCGGAGCTGTTACAGTACAGTATGGCGATAGTATTATTTTAGTCACTGCCGTTGCTTCCAAAGAACCAAGAGAAAAGATCAGCTTCTTCCCTTTAACCGTAGATTATCAAGAGATGACCTACGCCGCCGGGAAGATTCCTGGTGGTTTTTTCAAAAGAGAAGGAAGACCCAGCGAAAGAGAGATCTTAACTTCCCGATTCATCGACCGTCCCTTGAGACCACTTTTCCCTGATGGGTTTACTCATGAAGTTCAGATCATTGCAACCGTACTTTCGGCAGACGCTGAAAATAATCCTGACATACTGGCCACTATCGGTGCCTCTGCAGCCTTAGAGATTTCTGATATCCCTTTTAAAGGACCTATTGCAGGAATACGAATCGGAAGAATCGATAACCAATTCATCATAAATCCCTCCTTCGAACAGCTTGAGAAGAACACGCTTGAGCTTATCATAGCAGGCAGCAGGGAAGCAATCGTAATGGTTGAAGGAGAAGCCGATATACAGCCTGAAGAAGTCATTCTGGATGCTCTCTCCTTTGGTCATCAATCATTAATGAATATTTTAGACATTCAGCAAGAGTTAAAATCAACCATCGGAAAAACCAAAATAGCTTTTAGTCCTCCATCCATTGACGAAACCCTGTACCAGTCTGTTTTTAACATTGCAAATGACAAAATACAACAGGCAATCCGCATACCTGACAAACTGGAGAGAAATGAAACATTAAGACAGATTGAAAAGTCAACTCTTGAAGAATTACTGCCAGAAAAAGAAGACAAAGAGACGGAAATCAGTTCCATTTTAGATAAAATGGAGAAAGAAATAATAAGGGATTTCATCACCAGTGAAAGGGAAAGGATTGGCGGAAGAGGCTTTGATGAAATAAGAGAAATCTCCTGTGAAGCAGGGATTCTGCCCCGTGCTCACGGTTCTGCCTTATTTACCCGGGGAGAAACACAGGTACTGGCCTCAACGACACTTGGAACCACAGCTGATGAGCAACGGATTGATTCTCTTATGCAAAATGGCTCCAAAAGCTTCATGCTCCATTATAACTTCCCGCCTTTTTCAGTAGGAGAAGTTAAATTCCTGAGAGGTCCCAGCAGAAGAGAAATAGGACATGGGGTTCTGGCAGAAAAGGCCATTTCGAAGGTGCTCCCTTCAAATGATGAATTTCCCTATACGATACGCATCGTATCAGAAGTTCTGGAGTCTAACGGGTCTTCTTCTATGGCAACAGTCTGCGGATCTATCCTTTCACTGATGGACGCTGGTGTACCCATTAAAAATCCAGTGGCAGGAATTGCCTTAGGTTTAATCAAAGGGGATGATGAGTTTATTGTTCTCTCGGATATATTAGGAGATGAAGACCACATAGGAGATATGGATTTTAAAGTAGCTGGGACACGAGAAGGAATCACCGCCCTCCAGATGGACATTAAGATTACCGGTATAACAACCGAAATACTCAAGAAAGCCCTTTTTCAGGCAAGAGAAGGTCGTTTATTTATTCTGGACAAAATGGAAACTGCCCTCAAAGAACCCCGCCCCTCTCTTTCCATCTGGGCACCCCGTATTGCAACCGTTCAGTTAAAGCCGGAAAAAATTGGTGGTGTTATAGGGCCTGGAGGAAAGGTTATTAAAAGCATTACTGAACAGACCGGGGCAAAGATTGAAATCGATGATACAGGAAAAGTCAACATTTACTCCAGCAGTTCCGAATCAGTTGAAAAGGCAATGAAATTGATTCAGGAAATCGTCCAGGAAGCGGAGGTCAACAAAATCTATCTTGGAAAAGTAAGGCGAATCATGGATTTTGGGGCATTTGTTGAAATTTTTCCTGGGACAGATGGACTCGTCCACATTTCCCAATTAGCTGAAGGACACGTCAAGAATGTTAGAGACATTCTCAAGGAAGGCGATGAAATAAAGGTAAAGGTTCTGGAAATTGACAAACAAGGCAAAATTAGGCTTAGTCGTAAAGAAGCAATTGAATAAGTCCCATCTCACAAAGCTCAATAAAGCTCCCTTAAAAAATCTTCGCATGCAATAAAAACATGTATCAAAAAACTGTACTAGCTAATGGCATCAGGATTGTTACAGAACAGATTCCCCATGTTCACTCTATATCTATGGGTGTATGGATCATAACGGGCTCCCGTGATGAGGATAAATCACAAAACGGCATCGCCCATTTCATTGAACACATGCTATTTAAGGGAACAAAAAAGCGCTCTGCGCTGGGAATCTCTAAGGAAATTGATTCAGCAGGAGGTATGATCAATGCCCTTACCGGCAAGGAATATACAGGCATCTATACAAAGATTCTGGACAAAAATAATGATGTGGCTTTTGATTTACTCACTGACATATTCCTGAATTCCATTTTTGATCCAAAAGAAATCGAGCGGGAACGTGAGGTAATTTTTCAGGAAATACATCTCTCCGAAGACACCCCGGATGAATACATACATGAAATTTTCAGCAAATCCTATTTCAGAGATCATCCACTGTCTAAACCTATCTTGGGAAATATGGAGACCGTAAACAACCTCAATCGTGAAAAATTAGTCTCATTCCTTAACCAAAATCACTACCAACCCTCCAAAATAATCATTTCTGCAGCCGGAAACCTTGACCATAATCAGATCGTAAACGGATTTAAAAAGCATTTTGATAACATTGCCAATCAAACTTCCGTCCCCTCCTGTAACTCTCTTAAACCAGTCTCCAGTTTTTTTGTTCACACCAAAGAATTAGAACAGGTTCATTTATGTATTGGTACTAAAGGTGTACCCCAAAACCACTCTTTACGATACGCAGGTTATATATTGAATACAGTCCTGGGTGGAAGCATGAGTTCCCGCTTATTCCAGGAAATAAGAGAAAAGAAAGGGCTTGCTTACTCCATATATTCCTACTTCTCTTCCTTTTTTGATGCGGGGATATTTGCTGTTTATCTGGGGGTTAGTAAAAAAACTGCAAAAGAAGCCACAAAATTAGTTATCGAGGAATTAAACAAGTGTAAGGATAACGGTATCTCTGACTCTGAACTAAAAACCTCCAAGGAACATCTCAAGGGACATACCCTTCTGGCCTCTGAAAGTGTCGATAATCGAATGACCCGATTGGCCAAATGTGAAATCTATTTCGATAAATTCATCCCCATAGAAGAGATTCTTAATAATATTAACAAAGTCACCTCTCAAGAAGTAAAAGATCTTGCCCGGGAAATCTTTAACAGGGAATACCTGTCTCTGGCCGCTCTGGGTCCCATCAATCATAAAGATTTAACACCAGATTTACTGGATATTTAACATTTGAGATTCTGAACACTCCCATGGCTACACCAAATCCTATAAATATCTATCAAAAGAAAATAAACAGGGAGCTTGATATATTGTTCAACTCTCTTAAAAAAAGATACTATAATCTCGATTATACCAGGATACTCATAAAATCCATGGAGGAGTTTTCAAAGAGAGGGGGGAAAAGGCTAAGACCAATTTTAATGATCCAGGGCTATAACCTCTTCAAATCTGAAAACCGTGAAATTATAAAAGCCTCTATCTCTATCGAAATGATTCACAACTTTCTCCTTGTCCATGATGATGTTATGGATCATGATAGCTTGAGAAGAGGAGGTCTTACCATAAATAAATTATACAGTAACTATTTCAAACCCAGCTTTGACAACGAATCAAATACTCATCTTGGGAATGCCACAGCCATAACTATTGGCAACATCTTTTTCTCCCTGGGCAATGCTATTATAGGAAACTCTTCTTTCCCCGAAAAAAATAAGTGCAAAGCACTTAACGCTATCAGTGAAATAATAACCAGTGTTGGTTTCGGTCAGTGCTATGATATTATGTACAGCACAAAGGATGAACTTGCAGAAGAAGAAATATTAATCATGTATAACCTGAAAACAGCAGTCTATTCTTTCAGTGGACCTCTGGTTCTGGGAGCAACACTGGCTGGAGCAAGCAAAACCAGTATCAAAAAAATAGAATCTTTTTCAAAACCTCTTGGGCTTGCCTTCCAAATCAAAGATGATCTTTTAGACCTCTATGGAACAGAAAGCACGTTAGGCAAACCGGTTGGCTCAGATTTCCGAGAAGCTAAGAAGACCCTCCTGCTTACTACTATGCTGAAACTGGCAACCGCCAAAGAAAGGCAGTCAATCTTAAACTTTCTGGGTAACAAGAAACTGAATATGAAAGATATTAAGAGGATTAGAAAAATTGCGGTAGCAACCGGGGCATTTGACTATTGTAATTCTCTATCGGACAGGCTTACAAATGAAGCAACGGACATTTTAAGGAATTCTTCCTATAATAAAAAAGGGATTAAAATACTATTGCAAATTGCTGATTACATTCAAAAAAGAGAATTGTAAAGCTAATGTTTTTTCAGATAAATAAAAAATTCTTTGTTCCCCTTGGGACCTAATAGTGGGGACGCTAAAACCCCGATTACCTGAAGATTCAGGCTTAAAGCAAAGGAAGTAATCCCATCGATAACTTTTTCATGCTTTTTAACATCCTTAACTACACCCCCTTTTCCTACTTCACCTTTCTCTACTTCAAACTGGGGTTTTATCAAGGCTATAATCTCACCACTCTTTTTAATTAACTCAATCACCCTGGGAATAACTTTTTTCAAAGAGATAAAAGCTACATCGATAACCGCACCATCTGGTTCATCTTTAAACTTTTCTTTTGTGAGGTAACGGATATTACTCCTTTCCAGATTGATTACCCTCTCATCACATTTTAGTTTCCACGCCAGCTGGCCATAACCAACATCAACAGCATAGACACTGGTGGCACCTCGTTGCAACAGGCAGTCAGTGAATCCCCCTGTAGAGGCACCAACATCCAGAAATATTTTACCGCCGACCTCGACCTTCCAGGAGTCAAGTGCCTTCTCTAATTTAGCACCACCACGACTTACATAGGGGAATTCCTCTCCATTAACTGCAACCTCAGCATCAGTTGCTACCCGAACACCTGATTTTTCAACCCGTTTCCCATTAACCCATACCTTCCCTTCCATTATAAAGGCCTGGGCCATTTGCCTGCTTTTAGTAAGACCCCTTTTGACCAGCACTTTATCCAGGCGATCTCCCTTAGCACTACTGGCTTTTAAATTTCTCATCCATAATTTCTCTGGCTGAATGCACAATTCCCTCTGTATCCAATCCATACTTTTTACGCAGTATACTCTGTGAACCATGCTCAACAAATATATCATCAATACCCAGGCACTTTACCCGCACTCCCTGGACACCCTTTTCTCCCAGCACCTCCAGGATAGAGCTGCCAAAACCACCTGGGAGCACATTCTCCTCAACAGTTATTACCTTCCCGGCCTTTTGAGCTAAATCACAGATCAAATCCCTATCCAGTGGTTTTACAAAGCGGCTATTTACAACACTGGTCTTAATCTTTTCTTTCCCCAGTTCTTTGGCTGCGTTAAGGGCAGGATAAACAGTTGCACCAACGGCAAAAATAACGATATCTCCACCACTTTGCAAAACCTCTGATTTACCAATTTCAAGAGTCTTGAACTCTTCATCCAATTTCACCCCATAACCCCTGCCCCGTGGATAACGGATAGCTACAGGACCATTACACTGTAAAGCCGTTTTGAGCATATGCTGCAATTCATTTTCATCTTTAGGAGCCATAATAACTATATTCGGAATACTCCTTAAGTAGGAAATATCAAACAAACCATTATGAGTAGCCCCATCTTCCCCTACAATCCCAGCTCGATCTAAAACAAACACCAAAGGTAATTTTTGGTAACATACATCATGCAGGATCTGATCATAACTTCTTTGCAGGAAGGTTGAGTAAATAGCAATAACAGGACGAAGCCTCTCTGCAGCCATACCTGCTGCAAAAGTTATAGCATGCTGTTCTGCAATGCCCACATCATAAAACCTCTCAGGAAATTCTTTGTTAAGTTCATCCAGACCCGTTCCACTCGGCATGCCTGCCGTAATCGCAACGATGCTCTTATCCTCTCTTGCTAATTTAATCAAGGTTTTGGCAAACACTTTTGTGTATGTCGGTGCCAGTGCCTTTTTTGATAACGACTTACCCGTCTTTACATCAAAAGGACCTGTTCCATGAAATCTAACAGGGTCTTTTTCCGCTGGCTCATAACCCTTTCCTTTGCTTGTAAGCACATGAACGATAATCGGCCCACTTAAACTTTTAATATTTTCCATATTTTCCAGTAAATGGTCAAACCGGTGTCCAGAGATGGGACCAATATACCTGAACCCTAATTCTTCAAAAATGAGTCCCGGGGCTAATAATCTCTTTAATAATTCTTCTGACTGTTTTACCACCTTTAATACGGATCTACCAATACCAGGAATAGTTTTAATAAAAGCGGTCATCTCATTCACAAATCTATTATAGAATTGTCCTGTAATTATTCTTGTAAGGTAGGCTGAGAGAGCACCCACATTTGGAGAAATGGACAACTCATTGTCATTTAATATAACGATTAAATCTTTCTTCATATGGCCAGCCTGATTAAGACCTTCCCATGCCAAACCTGCCGTCAAAGAACCATCACCAATCACGGCAAGAACCTTATGTTTTTCACCTTTAAAACACCGAGCCTCTGCCATTCCCAGGGCTGCAGAAAGGGAGGTGCTGCTATGACCAACATTAAAAACGTCGTAAACACTTTCCTCTCTGCGGGGAAAACCACTGATCCCCCCATGTTGGCGAAGTGTATGAAATCGCTCTCTCCTGCCAGTGAGAATCTTATGAGCATATGACTGATGACCAACATCCCAGACAATTTTATCTTGTGGAGTATCAAAAATATAATGGAGTGCAATAGTCAACTCCACTACTCCCATACTGGATGCCAAATGCCCACCGGTCTTAGAGACTGTATTAATTATCTCTTCCCGAATCTCCTCGGCCAGCTGAGGCAACTGCTCCGGTTTCAGCAATTTTAAATCATCAGGACTATTTATACTTTCTAAAAGTCGCATTTTATTATTAAATCATATTAAATTTGAACCACGAAGTTTACCCCGTTAGAAACTCTAATAAATTACTGCAAAACTTCAGAGAACATAATGATAATAGAATTTTAAATATTGTCTGGGTTGTTTCTAACGGGGCGTACGAAGAAGCACGAAGAATAAATTCTTTAAATCACTCCTCCTCCACTACAAACGGCTTTGTCTCCACTTTATCGCCTTTACCCTTCAATAGTATCTCTACCTTCCTTTCAGCCTCTTCCAACTGTTTCGTGCAAAGACGAGACAACTTTATTCCTTCTTCAAAAAGTTTTAGAGATTCTTCTAATGCTAAATCACCCTCTTCTAATTTATTTACTATATTTTCAAGTTTCTTTAAAGACTCCTCAAATTTTTTTTTTGCCATTTTATCATCTCAGGTTAGTAGTTCAGTTTACTCTTTAATTTTCTCCACCTTGCAAAATACTTCTCCCTTTTCCAACACTACATTAATTTCATCTCCTGGAGTAATCATTCCACTTTCTTTCACAAGCTGATAAGAAGGAAGCAAGCGTGTAATGCTGTATCCCCGTTTTAACACATTTAAAGGACTTAAACCATCTAAACTTTTTAAATACCTTTCTAATAGCTGGCGGAACCTGTAGAGTATCTGCCGCATACTGTCAATCAACCCCTTCTCATACAGTGTTACGCTTTTTAGATACTTCTCAATTGTAAGTTTAGGGCTGTTCAATAACAGTCTTCCTTTCCTCCCCTTCAATATCTCATCCTTAAGCTGCAACACCTGAAGAATACGAGGAGACAAACGGCTATTCAAATCATCCACTCTCAATTTCAAATCAGTTAATCTGAAACGCAAATCTGGCAGTCCCCTTTTCAGAAACATAACCTGATTCCTTTCTGCCTCCAGGAGATGTATCATGTGTTTTTCCAGTCGATTAGAAAGTGATTCTACCAGATTAGTGAGTTCAACCTTGTCTTTCACTACCAGTTCCGCTGCAGCGGAGGGGGTAGGAACACGCAGATCTGCTACAAAATCTGCAATGGTAAAATCAATCTCGTGGCCCACTGCAGAAACAACAGGAATAGAGGAACGATAGATTGCTCTGGCTACTATTTCTTCATTAAAAGACCACAGATCTTCTAAAGAACCTCCACCTCTCGTTAAAATAATGACATCGATTCCTGGTATATGGTTTAGCTCCTCAATAGCGATGGCAATCTCCTGGGCAGACCCCTCACCCTGTACTTTAACCGGGTTAATCAGAATCTCTACATTAGGAAACCTTCTTCCAATAACATTCAAGATGTCCTTAATGGCTGCTCCAGTAGGAGAGGTCACAATCCCTATCTTCTGTGGTAAAAGAGGCAGGGGTTTCTTATTATCAGGATCAAACAGTCCCTCTTTTTGCAGCTTCTCTTTCAACTGCTCAAAAGCAAGTTGTAGGGCACCAATTCCCTTAGGCTCCATGTAATCAAGGATTAACTGGTATTCACCCCTTGGCTCATAGACATTGATTCTTCCCCGGCAAATCACCAGCAGCCCATCGTGTGGATCAAACTTAAGATATCTTCCCATAAATTTGAAGATTACTGCTCTAATCTGGCTCTTGTCATCCTTGAGTGTAAAATAATAGTGCCCGGAAGAAGGACTTCTGAAATTAGATATTTCCCCTTCCACCCAGACCTCATCAAACCCCTCTTCCAGGTGTTTTTTTATCTCAAGAGTAAGCTCAGATATCGTTAAAATCTTCTTGTAATCTAAAAGCATATACATCCCTCAATATTGAACAAGTGATTATATATCACAAATGTCCAAATAATCAACATCATATTAAATTTAACATTATCATTCCAAAACCCCAATTGTATGCAGAGCTTGTGGTTTAACGTGATTAATCTGTGTTGAAATCTTCTTGCTAAAATTCAATCCTCATGATATGAATAAAAGTCAGTGAGGTTATGGCTTGAGGAAGGCCCCTAAAATGGGCCAATGCAATTCTGCTTTATATGCAAATCGAGTATCGAAGCACGTGAGTAGCTTCCCGCAGGGATCAATCCGAAACAACATAAATCTAAATGACCAAAACGTACTCATTGCATAGTTTTTTCCGAAAACAACTTTCTCAGTATTTTTTGGTATTTGGGACATTTGAATTTCTGATTTTTTTCGGATTTCGATATTCGGATTTCGAATTTAATGGCTTAACTAAAACGCCCCATCAGCAGAGATTACTAGGTTTGCACCAGCAGAGATGGTGGTTTAGCGGGACTAACTATGCATCGCCCTCTCATTCCCATACTCTTGTCCTATCTTTCGGGATTAATAACAGGCTATTATATCACCATACCACAGACAATCCTTCTCTCATTAATTTCACTGTTGCTCCTTCTTTTTATCATCACTATTGCCGTTAAAAAAACCAGCTTATCATCTTTCCTGCCAATTATCATATTTAATCTTCTGGGAATCCTCTTTATAAACAGCAGCCTGTCTCCACACCCTCCACCCAGCCACATATCCAACTACGCAAAGGAAGGAAAGATAGTTTTGGAAGGAATAATTTATAAAACTCCTGAGCTGTCTATCAACAAAACCAAACTATACATCACAACAGAAAAGATAATTGAAAATCATAAAATAATACCAATAAACGGGAAGTTACTACTTACAGCTAAAGATATACTTGAAGATATCAATTACGGGGACAGGGTGCGTTTCAAAAGCAGAATCCGCTACCCTAGAAACTTTAACAATCCTGGAGGATTCGATTATAAGACATACCTGGCTCTGAAAGGGATATTGGTAACAGCCTCTATTAAAGACGGAAGAAAAATAGTCAAGGTAGGAGAAACTACACCTAACCCCTTTTTAAAAGCAGTCGAAAAACGTCGGATGCAAATAAGAAAATTCCTGACTATTCATTTTCGGTCCCCCGCTGCCGAAATTGCCAAGGCACTAATCCTGGGTGAAAAAAGTGGGATACCAAAAGAATTGAGGGAAAAGTTCTCGGCAGCCGGTGTAGCCCATATCCTGGCCATCTCTGGGCTGCATTGCGGCATCGTTGCACTGGTATGCTTTTTCCTGATAAAAAATATCCTTAAATGTTCTACCCGATTAATGCTCTCAACTGACATATCTAAAATTTCAGCTTTCCTTACATTAATACCTGTGATCACTTACTGCTTTATTGCAGGACATGGTGTGGCAACTATACGGGCAACCATTATGGTTATAACCTACCTCATATCTATCATCATAGGCAGAGAGGAAGACCTGTGGAATCCCCTGGCTATCGCAGCCTTTCTTATTCTCATCTTCTCACCTTCTTCACTATTTGATATTTCCTTTCAACTTTCATTCATCTCAGTTATAGCCATACTTTACTTCACTCCCAGATTTTCAACTCCCTTATTTCAACCACAAGATCCTCTGGAATTACCACCCCCACGATGGAAAAAAACTATAAGGAAAATTACTTTGTTTCTCATTGTAACCATCTCAGCAATCATAGGAACTGCTCCACTTGCTGCCCTTTATTTCAATCGCTTCTCTCCCTGGGGATTTTTGACTAATCTAATTATTATTCCTCTTGTCGGCTTCCTGGTCGTCCCCCTGGGACTTCTCGCAAGCCTCCTCTTGTTTGTCTATCAACCCCTGGCTATCCTCATAGCACATATCATGCAGCCGCTTATTATATTATCCACTTCAATAGTAGAACTCTTTAATCAATTGCCGTACGCCGATTATCGAACTGCCACCCCTACCCTTCTGGAGATTTTACTTTTTTATCTGGGAATCATTCTCTTAACTAACATTAATAAATCAAAAATCGTACGACATGGATTTATACTCGTCATCTTAGCCCTCATCCTCAATCAGGGTTTCTGGTACTACCAGAACAACCTGAGTTCGCTTCTTAAAATCACATCCATAGATGTTGGCCAGGGCGAGTCAACCTTTATTCAGTTCCCTAAAGGCTCAACTATGCTTATTGATGGAGGAGGATTTTTCGATAATAGCTTTGATGTTGGGGGATTGGTAGTTGCACCGCTTATCTGGAAGAAAAAGATTAAGAAGATAGACTATCTGGTTCTCTCCCACCCCCATCCTGACCACTTAAACGGCCTGTTATCCATTGCCAAAAATTTTAAAGTAAAAGAAATATGGACAAATGGGGAGAAAGTATACACTGATACTTTTGAAGAATTTGAGGAAATTATCAGAGAAAGAGAAATCAGACAAGTCATCATAGACAGAGAGCATCCCGACCGCAAGATTAATGGCGTTCTGGTTGAATTTCTTCATCCTCCCAAATCTTCCTGGCATGAAACGAGTAAGAGTTATCACTTAGGAATCAACAATCATTCACTAGTAATAAAATTTACTTACAAAGACATCGGTATGCTCTTTACCGGAGATATTTATAAGGAAGTTGAAAGAGAACTAATAAACACAGCAGCAAATCTTAAGAGCACCATCCTCAAAGTTCCCCATCATGGTAGTAAAACCTCCAGTTCACTGCCATTCCTCGAACATGTGCAACCTCAGATAGCTATATTCAGCATAGGACATAAGAACATCTTCCATCTCCCCAGCCACAAAGTCATAGAAAGATATCAGGAACAGGGCTGTCAAATCCTCAGAACAGATCAAGACGGTGCCATAACCATAGAGACAGATGGCTCCTGCATCAATATAAAAACACTCCTTGATAATGAGGATACGAAATTGGATTCCCCGCAACGATAGAAGGGAATGTCATTGCGAGCAAAGCGACGCAATCTCAAGAGAAAATGGTATTAATTAGGCAGGTCACATTTACCCTTTTTTCACTGATTGAAATCAATAAACCTATTAAACAAAAAAAGCGGAGAGAGAGGGATTCGAACCCTCGGAGGAACTTTCGTCCCTCACTCGCTTAGCAGGCGAGCGCCTTCGACCAGCTCGGCCATCTCTCCAACGATTTATCTTTTCTTCTTACAACTATCCAGTATCAAGAATCTAGAATCCAGGATCTTTCAGGCTTATGGCGGAGGGAGTAGGATTCGAACCCACGTCACGTCTCCGTGAAACGGTTTTCAAGACCGCCGCCTTCAACCACTCGGCCATCCCTCCACACTCATAACAGCCTAATGTTCTACAACACAACTCTTAACTATTCAGATTTTGTATTACCCAGATTTTGCAGTTAACCACAGAGGGCAAAGAGAAAGGACTTGTTAAAATAATAACTTACATCTTTTTCCTAGTAAATCTCTGTGCACATTTTTGTGAAAAACTTTTAGCCAAAGATCCTCTCCCAAATTTAAAACATAGAAAAAAACAATGAATTTAAATATGTTTTTCTTTTTGCTAAATTAACCCTCCGTGTTCTCTGTGGTTTTAAATACATTATTTGGGTATTATATAACCTCTTTTAGCACCTTTGTCAACAATCCATGTCAAAAAGCAAAAAGTGATAACGCCATACTCTTAAGCAGATTGATAAACCCGCAAAACTTTTTAGAAGTTGTCAGGATCAATATCCTTAAAGTCATCCTTTAGCTCCAAATAAACTTCACAATCATCTTTCCTCTCACATTTAGGGCAGTAACCATCACAACCATCATCAACATAAGTAAAACCAAGCTCAGTAAATATCTTGTGAAACTCTTTTGGATTCTTGGAATACTGTTCATATTTTTCAACTCTCTCCTTAAACCCCATTTCCTTCTTCGGCTTCCTCAAAGGAATAACTTTTCTTCCTTCCATTAGCTCACCTCCCCCTTTATAAGCTGTGTTTATTTCCTAACCCAGCTTGAAGTGAATAGTATAAGTCCCCCAAAAGTAGCAGTTTAAAACCAAAAAAGGATCAATTTTTAAACCTTAGTTAGATTGGCCCGACACCATTTGACTGCTCTTGTCTGCCTTACATTCATTCACAACCATGATAGCGTGAACCATGCCAGGGATATAGAGACATAAGCAAAGAATAAGGTTTATTAGAGCCTGTATCGGTTTCCCACAAATCAAGACTGCAACAGGTGGCAGTAATATGGCTAATAAATACATGATCTGGCTCCTTTGTACTATTTCAAATTGTAGAGTTATATTTACCGGAGACACTAGATTTTATTATAATTTTATCTTTCTCAGTAAAGCAACTTTCTATCACCGGTTCAAGCTCAAGCCCTTTTGCAAGAAGAGGTTTTATTAATGCTTCAACGTTAATGATGAGTTCTTTTTTCAATGAGTTAATTTTTATATGGTCTGCCACTTCAAGTACATTTATAATTGTTGAAAGAACAGTGCTTTTGAAAATAGAACCCAAGATTAAATAAATGTGCTTTTCTCCATGTTCAATTTTATCCACAACTATTTTAAAAGGCAAGATGCCATATTTACCATTAAGTATTATTTTCCCAGATTGCTCTATTGTTAAGAAGGCATCAGGCAGATGATGTGTTATAAAATCATTTATTGTTTTTTCATCAATTTCAACTGTGAGCAAGGCATTCTCTGTTTTAATATTCATTTAGCTCCTTTTCCGTAATATTCAACTGGCTTTCTGGGGTGTTTGGTTTCTGGTGTGTCAACACCTATGAGTCTGACTATCTCCCCATTGTTTAAAATAATATTATCACCGTCAATAACTCTGGTGCAGTTGAGGGTTTGGGGATCGGAACATGAGGTGGATAGTATTGTGATGAGAAGCGTTAGGAATAAGCTTTTCACTGGTCTTATCCTATGAAGATAGATAGGTATTTTATACCACAGAACAGCCTATGTGTAAAGAATAAGGTAAGGTAAAAAATTGTATGAATTCTATTAGATTTATTGTATAGATGATTATGTAAAGATGGATTAATAAAAAGAATATCTATCAACGATGAAAAATAAATGTAAGTTCAAAAAAAGGGATGGCAAGCGTTGTGAAAATTATGTTTGGTGGAAAAGTTCAGATTATTGCTTTTCTCATAGCATTAACCAGAAAATTCCATTGCAGAAGAAACTTAGTTTCTATGCATTATTACTTACAATAATTGCAATAATTGTTTCGTTTATTTTCTTTTCGATTAATCAAGAGTCTCAGCAAAAAATATTAAATATGTCTGAAAGGATAGAAAATAAAATTGAAAAGATGGAAATATTGAATCGAATTAAAGAAGAAGAATTAAAGAAAATATTTCCTTTGGGATACGCCTTCTTTGCTGTTGATTATAAAGATATGATACCATTTATACCACACGAAAGCCCGATACATAATAGATTTGAAATTGACTGGAAACCTGGGAAAATATTTGAAGTAACTGAAGAAACCATAGGTATTATGTCGCCAGCAATATATGATAAAAATGCTTATTGACATAACTCAACAAGATTGTTATCCTGTAGGGAATCACCTC
>CAZOKO010000021.1:0-30767 GCA_964580455.1 uncultured Thermodesulfobacteriota bacterium
GCTTTTCTCTTCTTTTGCAACCCTATTTTTTCCTCAACTGCAATATCTGGGATAATATCTAAATTCCCTACTAGTTTTCTTCATATAGTTTCACATATTCTGATATTAAGAATTCTGCCTGTCTAATTATCTTTATAATTTTCTTTGAATGAATTGCTGTCACTGGAGATTTTGAAGCTGCAGTTGGAAAAGGTTTTTTATACGAGTTGTCCTTTAGAAATATCAGGAAAGATCCGATAATAATCAAGTGGTTTTAGATAAGATATGGTTTTTTAAAAGGTTTTTTTGACCAAAATAATACTTTAGACATAAAATGTTTATATGTAAAAAAATTTGTTGACTTCCTTTATGTGTTTGGTTATAAATATATGCTTTATACATAAAGTATTTTTAATTAATTGATTTATGTATCTTATTTATAGAGAGGAATAAAGATGAAGGATATTTCCCAAAGATTTGCAGAAATAGTTATTAAGTGGAGATTCTTTTTTATTATCTTTTCAGTTTCCCTGACCCTCTTTTTTCTCTTCTGTTTGAGAAACCTTTCAATTCAAACAGAGCTTGGTGATCTTACTCCCCAGAAGCACCCCTATATGGAGGTGCAAAAGAGATTGACGTATATTTTTGGTGGATTGAATCAGGTATCGATTGCCCTGGTGGTTAAGGAGGGTGATATCTTCAATCAGGAGACTTTAAACAAAGTGGTAAGGATTACCAAAAAGTTGTACTTGCTGGATGGGGTAAATCCCGGCAGGATTGTTTCTCTTTCTGCCCGGAAAATAAAAAACACCCGTGCCTATGAAGATGGATTCGAGGTAAAACGTCTAATGCGCCGCGCACCAGAAACCCCTGCTGAGATGGAAAGACTCAAACAGAACGTCATGAGGAACCCCATGTATTATGGTTCCCTGGTTTCCAAGGATCTCAAGGCTACTCAGATCATGGTAGATTTTGAACCTGAAGTAGCCTCGAGAAGAATATTTAAAGAACTCGAGAATATTATTGGTGCGGAAAGAGATGACAATACAGATACTTTCATTGCTGGAAGACCTATCCTGGAAGGGTGGATGGATTACTATCTTCCTAAAATGGCATGGATATTTCTGGCTACGGGGTTAATCATGGTTCTTCTCCTCTATCTTGCATTCCGTTCCAAGAGAGGTGTCATGTTGCCACTCCTTTCTGCCACCATGGCGACTATCTGGGGATTGGGTGCTGTCACTCTTATGGGTTACCGCATGGATCCTGCAACCATCCTTTCTCCCTTCTTCATCCTGGCTTTAGGGATCAGCCATTCCGTTCAATTTATCAAGCGATACTATGAAGCCATGAAAACAAATGCCCTGGATAAAAGAAAAGCAGCGCAGGAAACCTTGTCCCATCTCTTTGTTCCGGCACTGGTTTCTCTGGTGACTGATGGAATTGGTTTTATCTCACTTTTTATTGTTCCCCTGCCTATGATTAAGAGTATGGCACTGGCATCAGGGATTGGTGTGTTAAGTATCTTTTTTACGACAGTGACCTTCCTCCCCCCTGTTCTATCCTGTCTTAGCAAACCGAAAAGATTGGAAGTGGAGAGGGAAGGGAGGCCAAATATCCTGGATAGTTTTTTAACCCGAATAGCTTCTCTCGTTCATACACCCACATCACGGTGGGCCACCTTTGGAATCTTCATCCTTCTTGCAGTTATCGGGCTGACTGGAGCATCCAGGCTGGTGGTGGGGGATAATGAACCCGGTTCTGCCACACTCTATCCTGACTCTCCCTATAATAAAGCTGAGAGAGTGATTAATGACAAATTCATGGGCACCAACCCCTATTTCATTATGGTTGAGGGAAAAGAGGAAGAAGGCTTAATAAATAGTGGTGTCTTAAAAGAGATGGAATCTCTTCAAAGATATCTTAAGGAAAATATTACAGAGGTAGGTTATACCATATCGCTTGCCGATTATATCAAGGGTCTTAACATGGTGATGTTTGCAGGCAACCCGCACTATTTTAAAATACCTGATAAAAACGGGACCATAGCAGAATACCTTTTCCTCTATTCGATTTCAGGATTTCCTGGTGATTTCGATCCAGTGGTGAGCCCCGATTTTCAATATGCCAACATCAAGGTAGATTTCAAAGATCATAAGTCAGATACTATCAAAAAGGCCATCTTTTATACAAAAGAGTGGATTGAAAAATTCCATAAGAGCGATACTGTAGATTTCCTCTATGCAGGAGGTGTTATGGGAACGCTGGGGGCGGTCAACGAGATTATAGAAGAAACCTTACCCATGAGTATCCTGCAGGTTGCCTTCCTGGTTTTCATTTGTGTAGCGATAGCCTATGGCTCGATTGTGGGAGGGCTTCTCCTGCTCATCCCGCTACTTTTCAACGTGCTGTTTGTCTTTGGCATCATGGGATTAAGTGGAATAAGCCTTACCATAGAGACCCTGCCGGTTGCAGCTTTGAGTATAGGCCGGGGTGTTGATTACAGCATCTATGTTGCGACTCGCATTAGAGAAGAAATCCAAGCAAATCAGGGAAAAACCTTAGAGGAGGCTATCTTAAGTGCACTGAAGACTTCAGGCAAAGCAGTCTTTTTTACAGGTGCTACTATAGCCATTGGTGCATTGACCTGGGTCTTTTCAGATATCAGGCTCCAGGCGCGTCTTGGATTAGCCCTGGGTTGCCTTACCTGCTTAAATGTGATGGGTTCCCTCATTTTGCTTCCTCTCTTTCTTCGTATGTTCAAACCAGCGTTCATTTACAGGAACCGCGGTTTGAAGGATAAACATGAGGAGGGTTTCTTGGAAGATGATGAGGTAATTACAAGAAAAGGTGAAGAGGTAATTGAAACTGTTGAACAGCAATTGACCCTATAGAGGGGAATTCAAAAATGATATTAAGGATTGCAACCTGGTTTTTATGTATGGTGGTTGCTCCACTGTGTTGTGCGGATGTCAGGGCAGGTTATGTGCCTCGTGGAGAGGGAAAGATGAGCACACCTGATGAAGGCATGTCGGTCGATGACTACATGAAGTTGTGGTATCACCTAAAGTACAGCAAAGACTGCAATGATTATTACAGCCATGGCTGGGTAATAAAGAAGGATAAGCGGGGGTATGTTCGCAAACAGGAGTGGCTGCGGTATATGATTACTCTCAGAAGAGAGAGTGATGATCTGGATTTTAAGGACCTGGTTACCGTAATCAATCCACAAAGTGTGAAAGGGCTGTCGGTGCTCACCTGGACTTATATAAGCCCTAACAGGGATCAGGATGTCTGGCTCTGGCTGCCCAGCTTGAGGAAAATCAGGAGAATTTCTCAATCTGAGGGAGATGATTCCTTTATAGGTGCGGACAGTACCTATGATGAGGTAATGACCAGAAAGTGGGAAGATGAGACCTACAAAATGATCGGCGACGAGGAATTTTCTGGTTACTATTCCTGGCACGCTGATAAAACGTATTATAAAGGGCTTAAGTGCTGTGTGGTAGAGGCTACTAGTAAGAAGACGGATTGGTACTACACAAAGAGGAGGATATTCTTTGAAAAGGATACTGCGCTCGATGTTTTTGAGGATTATTTTGATGAAACCGGGAAGAAGTTTAAAACCATTTTCAGGCTCTGGTCAAACCAGCCGGAGACAAAATATAAAACTTATCTCCTGCCAGAATTTACTAACTTGAGGGAGCATCATTCCAGCAGTCTTCCTATTGAGGATATTAAATTTGACCAGGGCTTAAAAGAGAATTTCTTTTCCGCAAGGGTATTGATGCGATCTAAGTGGTAAATTACTCACCACAGAGAACGCGGAGTACGCTGAGAAGAATATACAAAAATTATTATCAATCTCTGCGATCTTAGCGCCCTCTGCGGTGAAACCTAGTAATAAATTCATACTTTTTTTAAGGAGGTAAAAATGAAGGTTCTTTTTGTCATGCCGCCGCTGGGGGCGTGGTCAACCTATGGGGTTCACAGGGCACCTAATCAATTTTATGCTCAGCTGGCAGCCTACATCCGTGAAAGGAAAACTGCTGAAGTAGAGGTAGTAGACGCAAGGGCGTGGGATATGGAAGTTAAAGAGATGCTTGAGGAGATAAAAGAAAAATGCCCTGATGTAGTTGTGCTGGGTGATATATTTCATTCAACAGGTGGTCTTGCGGTCATCTGGCATTTCAATGAAACTGCCCGAAAAATCAAAGAGATACTCCCAGACACGAAAATTGCAGTGGGAGGACTCTGGTATTCTGCTTTATACGAAGATATCTTGCAGACCCATCCATATATAGATTTTGTTATGCTGGGTGAAGCTGAGCTTACCCTTGATGAACTCCTTTTAGAACTTGAATCTCATGGTAAGGGATTCGCCGAAATTAAAGGTCTGGCATCAAGGATTGATAGAAAGATAGTGGTGGGTCCTCACAGAGAACTCATTAAGGATATAGACGCTCTTCCCTTACCGGCCTACGACCTTTTTCCAATGGATAGATACGTGGGACATACTTACTGGAAAAATTTCTGCGAACTGTACACCAGTCGGGGATGTCCAGGTGGTTGCTCCTTTTGCTATGAGTGGAGCCAGTATGACCCCAGAAGCCCCAAGGATTTTACCTCATGGCGAGGGCACTCTGGAAAAAGGATAGGAGATGAACTTGAGCTGCTCCAGAAGAAATTTGGAGTTGAAACAGTAGTGTTTCAGGATGATGCATTCAATGTAAGTTCTGAACTGGTTGAGGAAACATGTAATGAGATTATAAAACGTAATATCAAAATAAACTGGGTAATTCTGGGAAGGGCCGATGATTGGGTAAAGCAGATAGACCTTTTTCCATTGATGAAGAAAGCAGGGATGTTCATGGGTCTGGTTGGCATAGAGGTAGCGAGCGATCAGGAATTGTTAAAATTGGGAAAAGGTGTAACCGTTTCTCAGATTAAGGAGACTATTGATGGGCTGCGCAGGAATGACGTGGGTACAGTTGGAACATTTTTAATTGGTTTTGACGACGATGATGAACAATCCATAAAAAAGCGGTTTGCCTTTGCTGATGAGATTGATCCAGATGTGTTTGCTTTACAGTTTGTAACTCCTGTCCCCGGTTCTCCTTTATGGAAACAGCTTGTTAAGGCCGGGAAAATTGATCCTAAAAATATTGATCTCAGAATGTGGGATTTCCACCATCCGATTGTTCCCACCAAGTATTTATCTTTGGAGGAGCTGGGTAGAGTGGGAGCCTGGTGCCAGATGGAATTCTTTAACAGGCCTCAAAGAATAAAAAGGATAATGGAAAGTAATTACTCACCCCTGGTGAAATTGTGTGTGAAAGATTTTATGTCTAACGTTTCAAATTTTGAACGGGCAGCGGTAGCAGGAGAAGTGTATGTTTAAAGAGATGAGGAAATAAACGTGCTGCTAGAGCAGAAGATAGCTTATATTAATTTGAGCGATGGGTCAGTTTCCATCCAGACACTGCCTGAAGAGATTATTCGAAAGTTTATAGGTGGAAGAGGGATTAACTCATATCTTCTCTACCATCATCTCCCTGCCGGGATTGATCCCTTAAAGGATGAGAATATTCTTATAATTGGAGCTGGTGCTTTGACAGGCATGAAAGGGGTTGCCACAGCCCGCTTAACCATTTCGGGAAAATCTCCTGAATCGGGTTTTTTAGGCGATGCCAATATTGGCGGTCACTTCGGGGCAGCTTTTAAGAAGGCAGGCATGAGTTACCTGGTAATCTCGGGCAGTTCTCCCAAACCTGTATATATTCTTGTGGCAGAAGATAAAATTATTATAGAGGATGCAAAGGAACTCTGGGGAAGAGATACCATTGAGACTGGAGAGCTTTTACGAGAGAGATATGGCAAAGGAGCTCAGTCTCTTACTATAGGTCCGGCAGGTGAGAGGCAGGTGCGTTTTGCCTGTGTTATGCATGGTAGAAAGAACGCTGCTGGCAGGTGCGGTATGGGCTGCTTAATGGGTGCAAAAGGCATAAAAGCCATCGTGGCACTGGGGGGGGATACCGGTGAAATTTCACCAGCCTTTCCGGAAGGGTTTAAAGCTTCTACCAGAGAACTCTATCAAAAGATTAATGATGAGTTTATTATGGAGACATTTAAAAAGTATGGTACTGCCCACCTCTATGAGATTATCAATAACACTATCGGTATGGGCAGGGCATATAATGGTTTAAACTCAGCCTTCCCGGGTAACAAAGATATTTCCCCTGAGAATCTGGCTAAGGATTTTTATGCGGGTAAATCACCCTGTTTTTCCTGTGGCATTGCCTGTAAACATACTTATAAAATTAAGGAGGGTCCTTTTGCCGGTGTTGAAAATGAGGGCCCGGAATATGGAACGATAGGTCACTTTGGACCTGTACTGGGTATTGGCCGATTGGAACCTATCCTTAAGATTAATGATCTCGTCAACAGGTATGGGTTGGATGTCAGTTCTACAGCCAATCTGATTGCCTGTGCCATAGAGCTCTTTCAGGAAGGTGTTATAGATAAGGGAACTACACAGGGTATTTACCTGGATTGGGGGGAGGAAAAAGCGGTTATTGAGCTTATTGAAAAGATTGCATTTAGGAAGGGCTTTGGTGATCTGCTTGCACGGGGTGCGAGAGAGCTTTCGCAGTTGTGGAAAGGGTTCTCCGATAAAATTTCCTGGGTTAAGTACCTTCCTCAGTCTGATCCAGCTGATCTACGCTATATGAAGGCTTATGCCCTGGGTGATGCTGTGGCAACCAGAGGGGCAGATCACTTAAGAAGTCGCCCTACCTGGGAGGCATTCAACCTTCCAGAGGAACAATTGAAAGAGGTATATGGTGGCCATGTTTCTTCTGACTACCTCTCCTATGAGGGAAAAGGAAGGGTAATCTGGTGGTGGGAGTCTTATGTAGCTCTCTTTGATGTCCTGGGCATGTGCAAATTGTTGGCTTTCCATTGCTTGCCGGGTGTTTTTAGCTTTGAAGGATTTGCTCAACTAATCAAATCGGGTATAGGGCTTGAGCTCTCTCCACAAGAAGTATTCGAGGTGGGTGAGCGTATTACTACTATTGAGAGGATGTTCATTTCCCGTGAAGGAGTGAGGAGGGAAGATGATTTTCCACCTGAGCGGTTTTTTAAACCCCTTAAGTGGAATGAGGGAGTAGATGAAAGTCTGAAGGATGAAAAACTGGACAGAGAGTGCTTTGGTGGGATGCTGGATGAATATTATAAACTCCATGGATGGGATGTTGCAACTGGAATCCCTTTGCCGGAGACGGTAGAAAAGTTGGGGCTGGAAGAGAGGTCACTTAAGATGCAAGGCGCAGGATGCATGATACATGATAAAACAGGAAACAACAGCAAGGGATCAGAAATTAGGAGTCAATGAGCAGGTTTCAGAGAATAGTGACAATGGAAGGATTGCAACCTACAACCGAACGCTAATTCCTGAGTTATTTTTATCACATCTTGTATCCTGAATCTTGCATCCTGCATCTTGTAAGGGATTGATGATCATGGCAGAAAAAGCAAAGATTGCAATTATTGGTAGCGGAGCTATCGGCTGTGTTATGGGTGGTTATTTAGCTCAGGCTGGAGAGGAAGTAATCCTGGTTGGGAAGAAGGATCAAGTTCTATCCGTAAACGAGAGGGGATTGACTATTGAGGGTGTACGGGGAAAGGCAAGTGTATCAGTTAAAGCAGTTGAAAAGCTTGAGAAGGCGGTTGATTTAATTGTCCTTGCTGTAAAAACTCAGGATGTGATGAGTGCTCTTGAACAGCATAGTCTCCATTCCCTGCAATGTCCTGTATTAACTATTCAAAATGGAGTGCGTGCAGATAAAATCGTTTCACAATTGATTGAGCAGGAACGTATTATCAGCAGTATCGTGATGTTCGGCGCAACCTATTTAAAATCGGGGGAGGTAGTCCATAACTTTGAAGGAGACCTTATCCTGGGAAATTATCTGGGAGGGATTAATGAGAAGGTTAAGAAAGTTTCCCGAATAATGGAAAGGGTTTTTTCTGTTGTAGTGAGTGAAGATATCATGGGGATGAAGTGGCTCAAGCTTTTCGTTAATCTCAACAACTGTTTGCCTGCCTTAATTGGTAAAAGTATGCAGGAGAGCTTTGCTGACTTAGAGATGTGTACCATAAGCATCGCCTTACTTCGGGAGGGGCTTCAGCTTGTTGATCGGACAGGGATTGTCCTGAATTCTCTTCCTGCTTATCCTGAAGAACGTTTGCGAAAGCTTGCCTCCCTACCCCTGGAGGAGTCGGCCAGAATCTTTTCGCAGATTATGACAAACTTAAGTAAAGAGCCTCTCTATGGTTCTATCCTTCAGAGCATCAGGAGGGGTAAGCCGTCGGAGATTGATTACATTAATGGTGAGTTCGTCTCTTTGGCCAGGGAGGATGGAGTCTCAGCACCATTGAATAGAAAGGTAGTAGAGATGGTTCACCAAGTGGAGGAGAGTAACAGGTTCTTTTCATCAGAGGAAGTAATTAAGGAATTGGGAAATTGAGGAATTGATTTTATTAATGTCTCTGTGTCCTCTGTGGTGAATTTTTAAAATCAGAAAGGAGAAAGTAGTATGAAGATAAGGTTTCCACGAATAAAAGTAACAGTAAAGAATGTGTACGAAGAATGTAACCATGGCTTAAAGGAAGGTGATTCTTTTATCTTTGAAGATTTTACCAAGGCACCTGCCGGTTTTTGTGAAGGGGCAACCAGCGCTCTCTTTCCCTGCCTCTATGCCCTCTCGTTTGGTGCCTGCTTTCCCTTTGAAGACAATCAGCGCTCTATCCACACTACCTGTCCTGATGGTGGCAAGGTGGATTTCTTTTCTGAAGTGATCGAAGAGGGAGATATAAAACCCTGTTTTGTAGATAAGGAAAAACACACAGGTCCAAATCCACACAAGATGATCATTTCAGTTGATGAGGTAAAGGGAAAGTGTTTCTACAACTATAAAAAAGGCGATTCTTTTGAGGTAGAGGGTTTGCGCACCATAGAGGGCTTCTGCGGTGCTGCCTATCATACCCTCTTCCCTGTTCTCTTTGCCTTGAATTTTGGGGGAACATACCCTTTTGAAGATAATATCAATTCGCTTTCGACAGTTACCTGTCCCGATGGAGGGAACATTCGCTTCAAAGTAACCCGCATTGAAGAAAAGGAGGAGTAAAAATGAATAAAAGAGTGGTTGTTACAGGCCTGGGAGTGATTGCCCCTCTCGGTATCGGTAAGGAGAATTTCTGGGATGGGATGATATCCGGCAAATCTGCCGTAAGAGAAATAACTGATTTTGATACCACTGGGCTTAAAACCAAAATTGCAGCGGAGGTAAAAGATTTTGATCCATTAGATTTTGGCTTAACTAAAGAAGAAGCGAATCGTATGGACCGCTATGTTCAGTTTGCCCTCTGTGGAGCGAAGATGGCCATCAGTGATGCGAAACTTGAATTTAATAATCTTGATCGTAACAGGATAGGGGTGTGCCTGGCGAATGCCATCTGTGGAACAAAATATATGGAGGAGGAGTTCTTACGGGTAACGAATTGGGGAAAGGAAACCATTGATCCCAGTAAGGTACGCCCAGACCTTTATGATGCCTCCATGTTTAATACACCCTCAACTGAAATCTCTGCCTGTTTTGGCCTGAAGGGAGTTTCAAATACTCTTTCCACTGGGTGCACTGCGGGAACTGATGCGTTTGGGTTTGCCTATGAGTGCATTCAGGACGGTGATGTGGATATCATGTTAGCAGGAGCATCCGAGGCACCCATTACTCCTATTACATTTGCCTCTTTTGATGTGATTAACGCTCTGTCTACCAGGAATGATAATCCTGAATGTGCGTCGCGCCCCTTTGACAGAGAACGTGACGGATTTATTGTCTCTGAGGCATGTGGAATTTTGATAGTAGAGGAGTTACAGCATGCCCTGGCAAGAGGGGCACATATCTATTGTGAAATTGCCGGTTTTGGGACAAGCTGCAATGCCTTTCATATGACTGACCTTCCCCCGGATGGTAATGCCTTGTTGTATTCTATCCGTTCAGCGATGGAAGAAGGTAGACTATCACCAGGTGATATAGATTACATCTGTGCTCATGGAAGTTCTACACCCCAAAATGATGTATTTGAAACCAATGCCTACAAATCTTTTTTTGGAAAGAAGGCCTATGGTATCCCCATGAGTTCTATTAAATCGATGATGGGTCATCCTCTCGCTGCAGCTAATAGTGTGGAACTTGTTGCCTGCGCACAGATCTTTGAAAAGAACGTGTTGCCACCTACGATAAATTATGAAGTGCCGGATCCCGCGTGTGATTTAGACTACGTACCCAATGTGAGCCGGAAGGCAAAGGTCGATACCATACTCAAGACCAGTAGTGGTTTTTCCGGTATTCATTCATCTACCGTGATTCAGAGATGGCAATAATAATGCTAGATGAAAGATGCAGGATACAGGTTACAGGATGCAGGATATGATATAAAAATGGAATCATGCATCCTGCATCTTGAATCGTGGATCATACATCAAAGCAGATAAGAGGAACAAGAATGGGAAGAAGAGTAGTCATTACAGGTTTGGGAATAGTTGCTCCCAGCGGCATAGGAAAAGCAGCTTTCTGGGATGGTATGAAGGAAGGGACTTCCTTTATTTCCCCCATCAGTAAGTTTGATGCCTCACGCTATCCCTCACGGATTGCAGGTGAGGTTAGAGAGCTTAAAATACCAGACTCTTTTTCAAAGAGGTTGCTTAAGAAGCTTGACAGGTTTTCCCACCTGGCACTGGTGGCAGCTGATCTGGCATTAAAGGATGGGAAATTGGAATTGGCTGATGAGAATTTAGACAGGGTGGGGGTTTTTATGGGAAATGCCTTGGGAGGATGGGAATACGCGGAGACAGAGCTGCGGGATCTTTACATTGAGGGACTGGATGGGGTAAGTCCCTATCAGGCAACGGCATGGTTCCCTGCTGCACCTCAGGGACAAATCTCCATCTATTATGGAATCAAAGGATATAGCAAGACAGTCATTTCCGACAGGGCAAGTTCACTCATGGCTTTAGGATACGCTGCAAGAACTATCAAGAAAGGTAATGCCGATCTCATACTGGCAGGAGGAACAGAAGCCCCCATTGCACCCTATGCACTATTATGCTGTAATACCAATGGATCACTTTCTACCAGAAATGAAGAGGCATCAACTGCTTATCGACCTTTCGATGGAACGAGAGATGGCTTTGTTATAGGAGAAGGAGCTGGTATAGTGGTATTAGAGGAAATGGAACATGCCCTTGAGAGAGGTGCTCATATTTATGGAGAGGTTGTAGGTTATTCAACAAACTGTGATGGTTACCACCGGATTGACTTCGACCCTGAAGGTAATCAGTTAGCTGTGGCAATTAAAACGGCTCTACACGAATCAGAAGTATCAATAGGTGAGGTGGACTATATCTGTGCTGATGGTGATGCTACAGAGAATGGAGACAGGAGTGAAACCAAGGCGGTTAAAAAGGTTTTTGGGAAGGAGGCTTATAAAATTCCCATAAGTGCTCCCAAATCGATGACTGGCAACCTGCTCGGTGCATCAGGTGCTGTTGATCTGATTACGACACTTCTCTCGATGGAGCATAGTTGCATTTTGCCTACCATCAATGGTCGGGAAAAAGACCAGGAATGTGACCTGGATTATGTCCCTTTAAGATCAAGACCTCAAGATATAAATACTGCCCTTATCCACTCCAGAGGAAGAGGAGGGATAAATACCGTTTTAGTTGTTCAGAAAGTTCACCCGTAATAGGGAGTCTTTAACTATGAGTTATTATTTAAATGAAGAGGAGGGATGGATAGGATACTATGTTAGTTGAAGAAGCATTAAAAGAGATTTTAATAGACAAGATAGAAATCGAACCTGGTGAGTTCAAACCTGAAGCGAAATTGGCTGATGATTTTGGTGTAGATTCAACTGAAATGGTTGAGATCATTTTAAGTCTGGAAAAGGCATTGGGAATCAAGATTCCTGAAGGTTTTATAAGTAAGAATTTTTCCATTAGAGAAATTGTTGACACTATCCAGGAAAGGTGTGTATTAGCCTGAGCGAGGTTCGGTTTATTCTATGCAGGGAGATAGTGTTAACATCATTGATTTGAGCCTGCCCATTGATGAAAAGGCAAAAGAACCTTTCCCCGTTAAGATAAAGAGATTGGATCATAGTCGGGGTGCAGATTACCTGGGATGGGCACTGGCTGTTTCTCGAGATAAGAGCTTCCTGGAAAAGCTCAAAGGATGTTTCGGTTATCTTCTGGGGAAGAAGAGGATCAGCAGAAAAACATTTCCTGATGAAGAATTTATATCAGAGGAGAAGGTGACCGCTTCAGTCCATACCGGTACTCACCTGGACGCTCCCCACCATTTTGGTACGCAATCCGAAGGAAAAGAAGCAAAAAAGATTGAGGATGTCCCTTTGAAATGGTGTTATGGTGATGGAGTGGTGCTGGATTTCACTCGTAAAGGGGCAGGTGAGTCTATTACTAAAGGAGATGTGCAAAAGGCACTTGAAAAAATTAACTATTCCATAAAACCTTTTGACATTGTGCTCATTCATACAGGAGCAGACCAGTACTGGCAGAAGAAGGAGTATTTTTTTAAATTCCCGGGTATGAGCAGAGAGGCAACGGCATGGCTTCTGGAGCAAGGGGTAAAGGTCATAGGGATTGACGCCTTGGGATTTGACCGGCCGTTTCTTCGGATGGTTAATGATTATTTTAAAACAGGTGATGCAAGTTTTCTCTGGCCATCGCATCTTTACGGGAGGGAAAAGGAGTATTGCCATATTGAGCGCCTGGCTAACCTGGACAAGATACCAAAACCTTATGGTTTTAAGGTGGCCTGTTTCCCTGTAAAGATAATGGATGTAGGAGCCAGCTGGGTGAGGGCAGTAGCTATCGTTTAGTTTGTGAATGGAACCACAGTGAAAGCTGTAGAATTGAAGAATTTAAGAATTCAGGAATTGCGAATTAAGAAAATTCCTAAATCCCTCAATTCCTAAATCCCTAAATACTTTTACAGAAGGAGGTTTATATGGCACACACAAAGAACAGTATAACTATTAAAGCACCGTATGATAGAGTGTTTGATATTACCAATGACATTGAGCGCTGGACTGAGCTGTTTGATGAGTATAAGGATGCAAAGATTTTAAAGAGGGAAGGAAATAAGATTACCTTTCAGCTTACCAATAACCAGGGTAATTCCTGGCGTTCTTCTCGAATGCTGGATAAAGAGAACAAGATCTGCACCGCTCAAAGAGAAGAACCTATGTTCCCCTTCAAATATATGAATTTGAAGTGGACATATGAAGAAGCTCAAGATGAGGTGAAAATGACCTGGGAGCAGGATTTCGAGATGGATGCTAAGGCAAAATTTAATGATGTCCAGGCAGAAGAACTTATCAATAAGCACTCTGTTGAAAATATGAAGAGGATTAAGGAACTTATAGAGAGTGGCAAAGTATAGGTAGATGTGGGCTGGAGGGGTACATAAAGTTGTAGACAAAAAAATTATACTCGTTTTCCTGTGTTTTCAAGGGGCACTCATATCCTTCAATATATCTTCCATTGCAGGGATTGTCCCTGCCATGAGTGGAGTGTTCGGTGTTTCTGATTTTACTATGGGCAGAATCATCGTTGCCTATATGGTACCCTATGGAATAGCAGCCCTCTTATATGGTCCTCTTTCCCGGATTGTAAATGTAGGGAAGCTGGTACTCTTTTGCCTGTCTGTTTTTTCTGTATCCAGTTTCTTTTCCGGGGTTGTAAGTTCCTTCTGGCCTCTCTTTTTCTCTCGTGTGGTGGCAGGTATTGCTGCCTCAGTTGTCATCCCCCTTTCTCTCTCTTTGATTGGTCATCTCATGTCTTATGAAGACAGGGGAAAAGCTGTGGGTGTCTTTTTTAGCGTGACCTTTGCCTCATCTGTCACGGGGGTGTTCTTAAGTGGTCTGGTTGATTGGAGATGGATGTTTTTTATTCCTGCCTTTGGTGGTGTGGCAGTTGTTATGTTTGCTCTTATTTTACTCCCCCCTATGGAGAGAGAGCAAAGTGGATTAAAAACCGATTATTTTAGAGTGCTCTTTAAAGATGAAGGTCGCAGTGTATTTGCTTACATCTTCCTGGTAGCTTTTATTTATAGTAGTATCTATTCCTGGTTGGGTGTCTTTTTTGTCCATAAGTTTGGAATGAGTCAATTATGGATTAGTTTATTTCTTACCAGCATTGGGCTGGGTGGTATAGTGGGAGAATTGACAGGAGGTATTTTTGCAGATAAGAAAGGAAGGATAACAACTGTAACCTGTGGGGCACTTTTTTTATTTGTAACTACTGTAGGTTTTGTATATACGTCATCCTTTCTTGTCCTGGGATTAGTACTGTTTCTCCACGGGTTAGCGTGGACTGTTAATCATAGTGCCCTTTCCACCATCCTGACGGATTTCCCTTCTCACTTAAGAGCTGAAGCAACTTCACTTAACAGTTCGCTTCGCTTTGTGAGTGGTGGGATAGGAACAGCTGTGACGGGTTTTTTTGTTGCGAGGGATTTTTATACTACATTCCTTGTATATGCCTTTTTATTCCTGCTTTTGGGGATGGTGACTCGGGTAATGCTGAGAAGACCCATAGCTGATAAAGTAGTTGCCCAAGAAGGTATCCTTTAAGGTTTGAGAGGTAGAAATATTATTATGTCTGAAAAGAAAGAATATGAAGGCAGACTTTTAGATATCGATCTCAGCTCGGGTAAGACCGTAGTCAGGCCTCTCGGAAGTGACCTCTTTAAAAATTTTATCGGTGGCAGTGGCATTAATGCCAAGCTGCTTTATGATGAGGTTCCTGTGTCATGTGACCCTTTGTCACCCGAAAATGTTTTGATCTTTGGTTTTGGACCTCTTTTGGGAAGTGGTTTTCCGGCATCTACCCGTTTTACTATAACCTCTAAAAGTCCCTTAACCGGTATTTATACAGATTCTAATGCTGGTGGGAGTTTTGGTGTTGCAGCCAGGAGGAAAGGGTATGATCATATCATCATCAGGGGACAATCAGACAGACCTGTCTATCTGATATTGGAGGGAGAGGGAAATGTCAGAATAATGGATGCCGGCAATCTCCGGGGACTGGATACCTTTGAAACGGATGAGATGCTGCACAGAATGCACGGGGAATGTGAGACCTTGAGAATTGGGCCGGCGGGTGAAAATCTGGTAAAATTTGCTTCTATTGTTTCTTCATCAGGCAGAATAAGTTTCAATGGCAGAGGTGGACTGGGTTGTGTAATGGGTGTAAAGAAGTTAAAGGCAATAGTTATAACATCAGATAAAAAAGCGCAAAATTCTGATTCCTCAGTTCCTCTTGCAGATGCTGGCTACATAAAAGAGATTTCCACTCGCTACAGAAAGCTGATGCTTGAGTCAGAACGCTGTAAAGTGCGCTCTAAATGCGGAACTATGGATATAATGGCAGCATATAGTGCATTTGATGATCTATGGGAAAAGAATTACCAGCATCATCTGGATCCTTCGGACATAGAGGATCTCCTTCCTCCATCCCTGCTCAAAAAATACATGGCAGGTAAAACAGGTTGTCATGGTTGTCCTCTGAGCTGCACCTTAAAATTCAAGGTGAAGGAAGGTACTTTCAGTGGAGAAGAAGGAGGGAAGTTTGAGTTTGGTCATGCCTACCTTTTAGGACCGAATTTGGGCATCTACACATTTCCACCACTCTTAAACCTTGCCAATTATGCCAATCGGATGGGTATTGATTCCATGGAATTGGGTTCAACCCTGGGCATGTTCACTGAGTGTTTTGAGCAGAAGCTTGTCACTGAAAACGATTGTGATGGGATAAATTTAAAGTGGGGAGATGTTGAGGGCTATCGTAAATTGACTGAAAAGATTGCTTGTCGACAGGGAATTGGTGATACCCTGGCGGAAGGTGTGAGAAAAGCTTCTTCCACTATAAGCCCACGTGCTGAAACATTTGCATTTCATATCAAAGGGCAGGGATACAGGGTTGATAGCAACCAGGCCTGGGTTTTAAGCTATGCTCTCTCTACCAGAGGGGGTGACCACCTGAAAGGGATGCCCTTCACCATATTTGCCCCTGGAAGGAAGGAGATTATCGATCGCTGTGTCGGGAGTTTACCTGGTGAGGAGGGATACGATCCCAGGAATCCGGAGGCGAAAGGAAGGATCGTCTGGTGGCATGAGAATTTTAAGACCCTGATTGATTGTCTGGGATTATGTATTTTTCCTGTAGTTGGTCTCTTTAATGAAGGAAATCTTCCGCTTGAGACCCTTGCCAGACTCTATAATGGAGCAACCGGCTTTACTGCAAGTGCTGGTGAAATGTTCCGCTCTGCTGAGCGTGTCTACCAGTTGGAAAAGGCTTTTAACGTAAAGCTTGGCATAACCCGCAAGGATGACTGTTTTGTAAAGCGTGAAGTGGATGGGGAGGAAGGAAAGGATCTCCCCTTTCAAAAGATCGATTTAGATCATCCTGGCATGCTTGAAGAATATTACAAATACAGAGGTTATAGTGGAGAAGGGTTACCAACCCTCACCCGATTGAAAGAGGTAGGATTGAACCAGGTAGCACAGGAACTTCGTGCAATGAGTCTTACATGTGAAGATTCAGTCCTGCCACTTGATGAGGTAATTCGACTATAGATATGTAACCACAGAGGAAAGTAAGTATAAGGTTATTTAACTTATTGATATTTAGAATTCTCCGTGCCCTCTGTGCTAAAAAAAAGGATTATACAGTGAGAGCAGGTCGAAAAATAATTGATGCCCATAGTCACCTCTTGCCTGATGAGATAAGGAGCCATGCGTCTTTTTATTCGGAAGCCTGGGGAAAGATTGAGGAACAGTTAGAGGTTATGGAAAAGTTGGGTATTGATAAGTCCATACTCTCTTATCCCACAACAGATGTATCTCATAAGGGTAAATTAACTGAATTGCAAGAAGCAAAATTATATAATGAGGCGATGAGTAGGATAATAAAGAGGTACCCTGACAAGTTCTTCTTTACAGCGCTTACCCCCATATCTGATGGCAGCGTTAAGGATGGTCTGAAGTGTGCGAAGGAAGAACAGGGCGCTAAAGGGATATCGCTTGCTTCGAGCTACAGTGGTATATATCTTGATGATCAGAGATTCTATGCGATCTATGAGAGTGCCATTGATTTGGGATTTCCCATTTTTGTTCATGCTACTACCAATAAACCTATCGGATTTGATAGTGTGGAAGATCCTTTGCTTACCCCCGTTATTGAATTTCCTTTTGACCTTACCATTTGCGCAGGGAAACTGTTGATGTCAGGTACATTGGAAAGGTTTTCTGATTTAACCTTTATCTTTCCTCATTTTGGTGGGGTTCTCCCTTTTCTTATGGAGCGGTTTGATACAACCTATACCATGCTCAGAAAGATAGGTTATGTGAGGGATTTAAAGGGTCTTCCCAGTGATCATTTGAAAAAGGTTTACGTTGATGTGAGTGGGGCAACTTCTCCGCTTATTATTAAATGTGCCCTTGAAACGTTCGGGGCTGATCACATCCTCTGGGGAAGCGATTATCCAGGTAATAGCAAGGCTTCTGAATCTATTGTAAATATCGAAGGGCTTGATATCCCGGATAGCCATAAGACTGCTATCCTTGGGAAGAATAGCGAACGTATTGTGGAGATGTAGGATGGTATCGAAGGAGAACGCTCAAAACTGGAATGGAAAACCGAAAATAGCTATTATCGGCGGTGGGATTGCAGGCCTTGCTGCTGCCTATCATTTGCAGAAATATGATCTTGATAGCACTGTCTATGAAAGAAGACCTGAGGTCGGCGGCAGGTTTTCTACGCTGGAGATTGAGGGAGTTTATATCAATCGTGGTGCTTTGATGTTTTCTCTCAGGTTCAATCCCTGTTTCTCAGAGATGATTCATGAACTTGGCATTGAGTATGAACAGCTGGAAACATCCAGGTTTGCCCTGCAGGATGGTGACCGCCTTATACCATTAGATCAGTGGTCTATCTTTAAGAGCGGCCTGTTTAGCCTGTCAGATTTCTTAAAGTGGTTTCGTTTAAAAAGGCTCCTGCGTTCACTCAATTTTGATTTCACAAAGCCTGACGAAAGATTACTCAGATGGCACGAGATTTCTCTTTTGGAATTCTGCAAAAAGGAAGCGAAACTGAGCGATAAGATGATTGACTATTTTGTTCAGCCCTATTCCAGTTTTGCTTACGTTGATCCGGATGAAATTGCCGCTGATAATGGATTATTCCTCTTAAGTTATTCTTTCACTCCCTGCTTTGCTCCTAAAAAGGGGATGGGTGAAGTGGCTCTTAAGTTAAAAAGCCGTCTGTCTGGAAGTGTTAGAGTAGATTCCCGCGTGCGAAGAGTTACCTGTGAAGAACAGAAAGGGTTTATGGTTTCAATAGAAGGAAAGGGGAAAGAAGGAGGACAGCCTGAAATTGAAGGCCCTTACGATTACTGTATATTTGCGACGGGCCAGAGAAGTGTAAACAATCTTATTCCGGAAGTGGAGTTTGAAGTATTTGCTCCTAAAACCAGAGGTGTCATTTTAGAAACTAGCACTCCTAAATATCGTCCCTTCGAACTTCTGATTTTCCCCAAGGTAGGAAATACCCATGGTGTACACGGTGGAGAGTTAAGGCACCTTCCCGATGGCCGTTCCATCTGTGGTATCTTTCTCTATCGACCTGATGGAGATTTGGGAGCGGTATTTGATAACTATAGAATTATAGAACGAGTGGGGTGGTCTCCTGCTATTCGTGTGATACCGCCTGGAGAAAAGATTGTTGATGTTACTACTAATGTAAAGAATGTCTTTATGGCAGGTGATTTTTTTAGATTCCCCGGTCATGAGCCGTGTGTTTATACGGCCAAAAAGATAGCCGGGATTATAGCTCGTGAGAGTGGCAAGTAAAGGAATGGAGAAAAGAATGGAGATGAAAAAAGAGGTACACTTTAGTGCAAAGGACATGCTGGAGATGATCCAGATGAAGCCCGGGGCTATCGGGGAATATACCATTATGCCTGGACCTGAAGAGAGGTTGCAAGCCATTGTTGCAAAGCTTAAGAATCCGGCTGAGGATTTTGTTTACATGGACTACCATATGTACACAGGTTTCTATAAAGGAACAAAGGTTTCCACACTTAATGGAGGTCTCTATAGCCCAGACAGTGCCATTATGGGAGAGCTGATATGTACTGCGGGAACAGGGCATATTATTAGGACAGGTTCCTGTGGTGCTTTGCAGGAGGATATCTCCATTGGTGATCTGGTTATTGTGACTGGATCGGTAAGAGGTGAGGGGACTACTCCCTACTACGTACCGGAAAATTTTTCTACGGTTTCTGATATAAAAGTAACCAACGCCCTCATCAAAGCTATAGAGAAAGCAGGGATCAAATACCATCTGGGCACCGTATGGACTACAGATGCATTACTTAGAGAGACTAAAGAGCTGGTTGAGAAGATGAGAAGGCTCAAGGTTAAGGCAGTAGACATGGTTTCAGCCAGTATTCTCACGGTTGCCCAGCTTTATGAAGTGAGAGCAGGAGCTATTCTGGCAGTAAGTGACAACCTCATCACTGGAGAAATAGGCTTCATTGATCCCAAATATTACGAAACTGAAGCAGCAATGATTGATATTGCTCTTGAAGCTGTGAAGATTATGGATGAAAAATAGGATGGAACTTCCTCCCTTGGCCTGGTCAGTATATATCAAAGATGATAAGGTTTTCATCCTGGATGAGACAAAACTTCCAGAAGAGAAGGTGTATATTGCTGTAGAAAATTATCTGGAAGCAGCTAAAGCAATAACCGAGATGAAAACCAGGGCTTTTGGCCAGGTTTTAACGGTGTTTTATACTTTCCTTTTGACAGTAAGGCACAACAGGGGAGAAAAGGCTGAAGTGATTCTCCCCAGGTTGAAAAAGGTAGGCGGGGCTCTTGAAAGTGCCCGCCCCACATTTGCCTTTAAAGATTTGAATAAGAAAATTCTGGGATGGGCTGAAAGAGCCAGGGAGGAAGGGGAAGATATCCCTTCTTTCGTAGAAGATGAAATCCTTGCCTTCCTCGATAATCTCAAAAAGATGCGTTTAAGAAGAGCAGACTATGCTGCTTCGCTCATTAAAGATGGAGAGGCTCTTCTGACTCACTGTAATGTGAGTGGTGAGATGGTTTTAATCGGCAGGGCATGTAGGGAAGCAGGAAAGAGAATATGTTTCTACGCTACAGAAACCAGGCCATATTTTCAGGGGAGGTTGACCTCCTGGGAACTGGCTGAAGATGGTTTTGATGTGACCCTGCTGCCGGATAATGCAGTGGGGAGCCTTATTTCAGAATGTTACTGTCAACTGGTGATGGTAGGGTCGGACCGTGTGGCTTTAAACGGGGATGTAGTAAATAAGGTGGGAACCTTTCAACTGGCAGTAGCTGCAAAAACATTTCATATTCCTTTTTATGTGCTGGTTCAGGAACCTGGCAGTACTGCCAGTGGGGAGGAGATTCCTATTGAGGAAAGAGATGTCAGGGAACTTCTCTATTACAAAGGAAGGCAGTTGTATCCGGAAAAGGTGGGTGGTTATTACCCTGCCTTTGACCTCACTCCTGTTAGCTATATCACTCGTTTAATTACTTTTGGAGGCATCATTAATCCCGGGGAGCTTCCTCAGGGGTGGAAAAAGGTTCAGGGAGGGATGAAAAATTAAAAAGCACCTGCTCCTTTTCGGTATGCCGGGAAAGGATTTTGCGGAGTTCTTAACTGAACGCTATCCTGCTGAAGGCTGGAGTCTTTTATGTGCAGAAAGCAGACCCAGTGAAAACATTATAAACGATAGTCTGATGGAACTTACCTCCAGGGGGTATGAAACTACCATAATCTCCGATAACATGATCGGATTTACTTTGTCTAAGAAAAAAGTGGATCTTGTATTTATCTATTACCATTGGATAAATACAAATTCTGTCTATTGTCAGGGAGGCTCTCTCTTAACAGCAGTTTTAGCTAAAGAGCTGGGAATCCCCTGTCATATTTACCCAACTGACTACAGTGTTAAGACTGCGGACAATGGTCATTCAATCTGTTTTGCTGGTGATAATATAGTCCCCAAAGGGGTTAAAAGCTTTGTTCAGCAGATGGAAAAAGTGCCACTGAGCTATATTGCAAAAAGGTGGTAAGGAACAGGATACAGGATGTTAATTTATTTTATTTTTTTTGCTTAGTGTATTTTCGTGGACTGGTTATAATTTTTCGATATTCTGATTTACTTGCTAGACTAAATATCTTTGATCATGACTCATGTATCATGCATCTTGAATCGTGTATCATGCATCGTGGATCATGGATCATTTTGACAAGAGGCTTTATGAATTCTGACAAAATCAAAAAATACCAGAAAGAAATTATAAAAATCGGAAGAGAAGCCTATCAGAAAGGTCTGGTTGTTGCCTGTGGGGGTAATTTGAGTGTCCGGTTGAGTTCAAAAGAATTTTTAATGACTGCCCATACGGCTGCACTAGGTTTTCTTAAAGACAAAGATTTTTTAGTCATGGACCTTAAGGGGAAGGTAGTCAAGGGAAAGGGTAACCCCTCAACCGAGACTAAACTCCATACAGCCGTCTATCAAAACACTGAAGCCAATGCAGTAGTGCATCTTCACCCCCCCCACACCAATGTTCTGGCTATTGCGGGAGTAGGACTAAAACCGATGACTTTTGAGTCTGCCCTTTTTCTGGGTAATAATATACCCATTGTTTCCCAGGATAGTCCCTCTGTGACCAAGCTGGAGGGTGTGATTGAAGCCTTAAAGCTCAGTAACATTATTATACTTAAGGAGCATGGTACAGTAGCTGTCGGGAATGATTTATGGGAGGCATTCTTTCTGACGGAGATTTTAGAAGAAACAGCGATGATGACCTACTTGAGCAAAACTCTTGGGGCATCGAAAGTGGAAGTAGAGAAAGTGGTTTCTTTGAAAGAAGAGATACAGATAAAATATCCTGCTTTTTCAAAGGAGCATATTGAAAGGATAGTAGATCTTGTTAATCAGGATGAGGAAGCGCAGCGATTGGGGAAATCTACTCACCTCACCGTTAAATATGCCATCAGGTTGGTTGATAACGATCAGGTTTACAACTTCCACTTTGTCGAGGGAAAGATAGTCAAGGTGAGCAATGATGAAGATGCAGATTTTATTCTAACAGGTAAAAAGCAGCAGTGGATTGCCGTTTTCAATGGCCTTATTGATCCCTTTGCTGCCACTACTCAAAAAAAGCTTAAGCTGCAAAAAGGAAACATTGGGGACCTGTCCAGATGGTATCCCCCCTTCTATAGAATATTCAAATTGTGGAAGAATGCTCCTGTAGAATGATAGAGGATAAAAATTTGACTGATAAGAATTATAAGATGTGGATTGGTGGAAAGTGGTGTGAAGGTGAGTCAAAGGAATGTTTAGAAAGCATCAATCCTGCAAACTCAGAAGTTAATGGTCTCATCCCCCGTGGTAAAGCACCTGATGCCAAAAAGGCAATACAGGCTGCGAGAACCGCTTTTGATAAGGATGAGTGGCCTGAGATGAGCTATCAGGATCGGGGAGAAATCCTTCGGCAGATTGCTCAGCTCATCAGGGAAAATGCTACTCAACTGGCAAGGCTTGAGACGCTTGATAATGGAAAGCCTGTAAAAGAGAGCACACTAATAGATATCCCAGCCGCCGCCGACACCTTTGAAGGTTTTGCAGGTATGGCCTGCGAGCTTAAAGGGGAAACTATTCCTGTTAATGCACCTGTCATGAGCTATACCTGCTACGAGCCGGTAGGTGTTGTTGTTCAGATTATTCCCTGGAATTACCCCCTACTGATGGCTGCGTGGAAACTGGCGCCTGCTCTTATTACAGGAAACACGGTTGTACTTAAACCCTCGGCACTCACTTCACTTACTGCTTTGGAATTAGCAAAACTGATGGAGGAGACAGATCTGCCAGCTGGGGTAGTAAATGTTGTTACAGGTCTTGGCTCTGAGATTGGAGGAGAATTAACCTCTAACCCTCAGGTGGATAAGATTGCTTTGACAGGGAGCACCGAAACAGGCCGTGAGATTATGAAACAGGCTTCCTCTCACATAAAGAAGATAGCCTTAGAACTGGGAGGGAAATCCCCCTCAATTGTTTTAAAAAGCGCTGACCTTGAAGCTGCTCTTAATGGAATACTGGCAACCATCTTCCTTAACCAGGGCCAGATGTGCGTTGCCGGTTCCAGGCTGCTTATTCAGGAAGATATTCATGATGTATTTATTGAAGGATTAGTTGAGAGAACCAAAAAGATCAAGTTGGGAAACGGCCTTGATCCTGAGACCATGATGGGTCCATTAATTTCCAGGGAACAACAGGAGAATGTATTGAGTTATATCTCCTCTGGTATTGAAGAAGGAGCAACACTATTAACAGGTGGTGAGGTGTCTGAAGGTGATGATTTCAAGAAAGGATTTTTTGTCCAGCCCACTATCTTTGATAATGTTGATAATAAAATGAAGATTGCTCAGGAAGAAATCTTTGGACCGGTACTTTCAGTAATCACCTTCTCAACAGTTGAGGAAGCCATCGAATTGGCCAATGCTACTTCCTACGGTTTGGCAGCAAGTATCTGGACCAGGGACATCTATCAGGCTCATCACATTGCCCGGAAAATAAGAGCCGGCACTATCTGGATTAATACCTACGGCACTTTCTTTAATGAGGTCCCCTTCGGAGGTTATAAGGAGAGTGGCTTGGGAAGGGAGCTGGGCAAAGCAGGTCTTATGGAATATACAGAATTGAAGAGTGTCAGTATAGACTTGTCACCAGACGAAAAATCTTTAATTACAAAGTGGTATGGGTTCTAAAATCAAGCCACAAATCACAAACAATTAGAATAACAAAAAGGTTGTTTTGAACATTGACGTATTCGTAAAAAGTCCAATTTGTTCCTTATTTGTCATTCCTGCGAAAGCAGGAATCCAGTAATTTCAGGTCGTTATGGACTCCCGCTTTCGCGGCAGCGACTCGATTTATGACTTTTTACGAGAGCATCAACATTGGGATTTGGAAATTATTTGTAATTTGATGCTTGGTACTTGGAATTTGACATAAGGAGGAGGGGGGTGAGAGCTTACTTTAAAAAGCATAATTTTATAAACTTACTTAAATGAGGAAGGAGTGAGACAATGAAAAGAGTGCTGTTGTTTTTATTGCTTATTAGTTTTTTAATGATTCATATGTTTTACAGTTCTGAAAGCTTTGGCGAGGAAACTAAACTGAAGGTTATCCCGCCGGCATGTCCTACCTGCTGCGAGGTAATGAAGCCTTATCCTGGCATTTCAGCAGATGAATTGATGAAGATCAATCTTTATATAAAGTTCACTAAGTTTGCCAGGGACTATAAAGGTATTGGACTCATCAAGCTGATTAATAAAAAGGGTTTTACAAGGACAAGAGACTGGGGGCGCTATCGTATCCTTCTCAATGAGAGGAGTGACGTTTTCGATTATAAGGATTTAGTAGTAATTTTGGGACCACAGAATATAAAGGGATTGTCTGTTTTAACCTGGACATACCTCGATCCTAAGAAAGATCAGGAAATATGGCTCTGGCTTCCCAGCCTTAGAAAGGTACGTCGAATCTCCCAGTCAGAAGCAGATGACCCCTTCATGGGTTCGGAGTTTACTACGGAAGAAATGTCGACCAGGAAGTGGGAAGACGAAACATATAAACTGGTAGGAGAAAAAACGTTTGATGGTTATACTTCCACCTATAACGATAAGACCTACTATAAAGACACTGACTGTTATGTGATAGAAGCAAGACCGAAGAGAAAGGAATGGTATTATTCCAAACGTGTTGTATGGCTTGATAAACGATTTGCCGGTCTCATCTTTGATGAGGTCTATGATGCTGCTGGGAGAAGATGGAAAACTTTTGTCAAGGAGTATGCGATCTGGGAGAACGGCTGTCTTCCCCAGATTTTTCTGGAAGGAAAAGATCAGCTCACCAGCCATATATCTGTTATTGGTTTTAAAGAAAAAGATATAGAGTTCAATACTGATTTGAAAGAAAGTTTTTTCACGGAAAGAACTTTAATGCGGTCAAAATGGTAAAGGAGGTATTTAATGAAAAAGTATCGTCTTCTACTGGTTATTAGTTTAACTTTGTTTCTGGTTACTTTTTTTATCAAGTTTCAGGTTCATGCTACGCTTATTGATGTCGATAAACTCACGTTGTCAGGGTTCTTAAAGAATGCGACTTCGGTTAACCTGGATGATATGGATGAATTCTATAAAATCAGGAGCACCGTTCAGCTGGCAGCAGAGTATCGATTAACGGAAAACATTCATTTCTTTACCATCTTTCGCGAATGGTATGACAGTGCCTATGATGCGGAGAGTAGGTGGAGACGTAATAAAGGCAATAGGAAACATTTGAGTCGCACCAAGGATACAGACTGGCTGAGGGAGTGCTATATCGACTTCTATTTTGACCATCTGGACATCCGCATAGGAAAACAACAGGTAGTGTGGGGAACTGCAGATGGGGTTAAGATCCTGGACATTGTCAACCCTATAGATATGAGGGAGTTTAACCTGGAGCTTACCAGAAAACATGATGCTGATGTTAGAATACCTCTCTGGATGTTAAAGTTAGAGTATGCACCTACTGTAAATGGAACACTGCAGTTTCTGTTCATACCTGATTTTAAATCGAATTTCTATGCACCTGCCGGAGCCCCCTATTCCGTGCGGGCAAAAAATGTAGGTGAGGAAAGATTAGATACCTTAAGACGTATGGGTTGTGACGTGGTTATACACCGTAAGAAACCCGGGAAAAGTCTGGAAAATGCCAAGATCGGTGTGAGATGGCTGGATGTTATAAACGGGTTTGAGTATACACTTAACTACCTGCATGGTTACAGTCATGCGATGTCAAGACATTTCATGGGTATTAAACCGATTGGGATACCCTTCTTCCCTGGTTCTGTTGCCTACTTTGAAGACAGGTATGCACAAACGGAAACGTTTGGCTTCTCATTTTCTAAAGCACTTACCAAGGGATTATTAAGAGGGTACAATTTCAGAGGTGAGTTTGCCTACATCAAGAATTATGATAATGGCTATGGGTCTAAAGACGACCAGGTTGCTGTAGGAGAGGTTGATCAGTATAATTACGTTTTGGGAATTGATAAGTATTTCTGGACTAACTGGTTAGTAAGCTTTCAGTTTATTCAGTACTGGCTGGAGAGGGAAAAGGAAGAGGGATATCACTACCTTTTTGGCCCTACTTCTGATGTTTACGATCAGTGTGAGACCTTACTGAGTCTTAAGCTCGGTACGGATTTCATGCATGAGCGGGTGAAAGCAGATGTGCTCATGACCTGGGGCGATGATAACGACTGGCAAATTAATCCCAGGGTAGAATATGAACTGAGAGATTACCTGATTATTTCCTGGGGCATGAACCTCTTCTATGGACACAGCTCTCAATTGTTTGGAGAATTTAAGAATAGAGATACCATGTACCTGGAAGTTAAGATTGGTTTTTAAGGATTTTCTCTCCCTCGGTGGGAGAGGGTGAATGGAAGGAGCAAGCTAATGGATGTATATGAAGCTATTGCCAATCGTAAGAGTGTGAGATCGTTTAAGGACAAAGATGTCCCCGAAGAGATCATTTCCAGGCTGCTTGAGACAGCGCGGCTTGCACCATCAGCGAGCAATCGACAGGAATGGAGGTTTATAGTAGTGCGTGATCAAGCAACGAGAAAGCAACTGTCTGTGGCAGCTAGGGGTCAAAAATTTGTTGGCGAGGCACCTGTGGTTCTTGCCTGCTGTGCAGAAACCGACGGTCACGTGATGGCATGCGGACAAACATGTTATCCGATAGATGTCGCAATCGCTATCGACCATATCACACTCTGTGCAACTGCTGATGGTTTGGGAACATGCTGGATTGGTGCGTTTGACGAAGGCGAAGTTAAGAAGATACTTGAAATTCCACTACAGATTCGTGTTGTGGGATTGCTGCCTATTGGCTATCCTAAGGATGCATCCCGTGTGGAGAAAAGTCGCCTTCCGCTGGAAAAAATCGTTAAGCACGAGCGGTGGTAGACGCAACACCTTTGTTTTTCTGATCAACTATTTTTTAATTACTGCCGCGTAAAGTAATGCTGTATGTAACAGGTTCTTCAACAGACACTGGAGAAGTAAGAGCAACACCTCCCATGGCTAAAACAAAACTTAGGCCCGTATCAATATCAACTATGGCGTTTGGACCTGAGACGGGAGCTATCCCAAATTTGAAATCATACCAGAACTTACCCCCGGTTCCAATTATCGATACCCACCAGAATCCGGTTGCTTCATTTCCAGTAATGCTTAAACTGACTGAAACTGTTATATTACCTATAGATGTTGCCCCTATAGTAGTAAAATCAAAAGGGGTTGTTTGAGTTGTGGTGACAGTGACAGATTGACCTTCAAGTAATAAGAAATAGTTGAAACCTGAATCAGGGTTTATACTCCCAACCTCTTCAGCCCTTACAAAATCTGTATGAACTAAAAGTGTAAAGGTAGTAATTAATGACAAAACCATGAAAATAAATATTCTTTTCGCTTGTTTTGACTTATTCATATTGTTCTCCTCTTTTCCATTAACATCTTTAAAAGATGACTTATTAGAAAACAAGAATATAATAGCTTCTAACAATATTTATCATAAATGTCAATCGAAAAATTTTGAGTTCCAAATTTCTGCAAAAAACTTCTTTCCTTTTGTTGTAAAAATTAGTATATAAAGCTTTCATTTGAGGTTACCTTGCTTCATATTTTGTTTTTTTACCAGAAAAGGAGGTAAATATTGTCTTCTGATTTTAAATATAAGGGATATAAAGGCAGGTTATTAAGAGTTAACTTGACCAGTGGTAAGATAGCGGTGGAGCCTCTGAAGGAAGAATGGGTTGAGAAATATCTGGGGGGTGCGGGGATTGCTGCCCGTATTCTCTATGATGAACTTAAACCAGGGATTGATCCCTTTAGTCCTGAAAATAAGACGCTCATCATGACAGGGCCTGTCAGTGGAACTATGATTCCTACTGCTTCACGTGTAGGGGCCTATTGTAAATCTCCTCTTACCGGCTCTTTCTTTCATGGAACAGCCGGAGGTCATTTCGGATCAGAGCTAAAGTATGCGGGCTATGATGGGATCATTATTGAGGGTAAAGCCTCAGCTCCTGTTTATCTCTGGATTGATGATGATCTGGTGGAATTAAGAGAAGCCTCTCATCTTTGGGGGATGAATAGCTATGATGTTCAGGAGAGGTTAAAAGAGGAATTGGGTATTGACGAGATTCATGCTGCCAGTATCGGACCTGCAGGTGAAATGCTTAACCGTTTTGCCTGCATAACCTTCGGCTGTCGTGTTACCGGTCGGGGTGGAACAGGAGCGATTTGGGGTTCTAAAAATCTTAAGGCTGTCGTTGTTAGAGGGACAGGATCGGTTGATGTGCCAGACATAAATAAATTTAAACATTTTGCCGATGAATTGCTTACAGTTTTCAGAAACCATCCAGCGACCTCTAAAATTCTTCCCACCTATGGCACACCTGTTCTGGTTAATGCCAATAATGCCCTGGGTGTTTTTGGGAGCTACAACTGGCGGGAAGAGATCTTCGAAAATGCAGAAGGGTTGAGTGGTGAAACCATGAGAGAAACTATTGTGGTTAAGGATAAGGCCTGTTTTGCCTGTCCTGTGCGCAGCAGTAAGTTTTGCGTTGTAAAATTAGAGGGACATGATACCTGCATAGTTGAAGGCCCTGAGTATGAGAACATATATTCCCTGGGCTCCTGTTGTGGAGTTGATTCCATCAAGGCAGTTGCTATGGCAGAGCGTATCTGTGATGATTATGGTATGGATGCTATTGAGGCAGGCGTGGCTGTAGCCTTTGCCATAGAGTGTTTTGAGAAGGGTTTTTTGACTTTAGAAGATACCGAAGGGATAGATTTAAGATTTGGTGATGCAGAGTTAATGCTTACCATGATCCATAAAATTGGCAAGAGAGAGGGGTTGGGAGATCTTCTGGCTGAAGGGGTGAAAAGGGTATCAGAAAAGATTGGCCATGGATCAGAAGACTTTGCCATGCATTCTAAAGGGATGACTTTTGCGGGGCATTCTGCGAGAGGGTTGCCAGGATTCGGGCTGGGTTATGCCACCGGGCCAAGGGGTGGCAGTCATCACGACGGACGTCCCACGGGGGAGAGGACAGGGCTGGTTCCCCGGGAAACGTTTGAAGGTAAAGGTGAATATACAGCCAGGATCAACCACTTTATGATTTATACAGATTCCATGATTATATGTCACCTGGCGGAAGCCATCTGGGGACCGTTAGATATTTCTGAGTGGTGTGTAAAGTCAGTTAATGTTACAACAGGTATGCAGTCTTCACTGGAAGATGCCAAGAAGACCGGTGAAAGGATTTGGAATGTGATGAGGGCATTCATGGTGCGAGAGGGTTTTAGGAGAAAAGATGATAAACTGCCCAGGAGATTTATGGAAGAGCCTATTCCAAGAGGACCATCTAAGGGCATGGTCATTAGCCGGGAAAATCTGGATCTGATGTTAGATGAGTATTACACATTTCGAGGATGGGATTTGAAAACGGGTATTCCAACACCTGAAAGGTTAATCAGCCTGGGCCTTGAAGATATAGCCCAGGATATGAAGGCATACCTGTCAGTCGCTGATCAGCAAAAAGGATAGTAAAGATTTACTTTTCTTTAAAACGATAGATACCGTCCCAATCAGCAGGGGGCGGTGTTTTTTTTAATTCCTCACATCGTCTGATATATAATATGGTAGTGACATCACTGGGGGATGTTTTGAGTGCTTTGTTGAATTCCTCAATAGCTTTTATCCATTCCCTGTTTCTATAGTGCTTAAGTCCTTCCTCATAGTGACTGAGAAACGATTCTTCCCACTTGGGAGGTGTATCCTCTTTTCTTAAAAGCTCATAGATTTTGACTGCCTTTTCTTTTCCCTTTACCTGCACCAGGTCTAATTCACGGAACATGAATTTGTCTTTTACATAGTTATAGGTAAATTCACTAATGATGATGCTGGTTCCATACTGTTTATTTAACGCTTCTAATCGAGACCCCAGGTTGACATTATCTCCAATCACCGTGTAATCAAAAAGTGAATCCGAACCCATATTGCCGACTACCATTATTCCTGAATTAACCCCAATCCCTACGTTAAAGAGAGGTAACCCCTTTTTTTTCCATTTTTGCTGGAGCACTGTTAGTTCCTCTATCATACCAGTGGCAGTAAGACAGGCTTTAAGAAAGTGATCAGGCTGCTCCAGAGGGGCACCAAAAAAGGCCATAATGGCATCACCCATGTATTTGTCCAGTGTCCCCCCCTGTTCAAAGACTACGGTAGTCATAGCCGTCAGGTATTCATTCAAGAGTTGTTCTATCTGGCTGGGAGAAAGCCTTTCTGAGATAGTTGTAAAACCCCGGATATCAGAAAAGAGTACGGTTAATTCTTTTTCTTCCCCTCCCAGTTTCAGTTTGTCTGGATCTTTCAGTATTTCTTCTACTACTGGTGCGGCAAGGTAGTGTTGAAAAGTTGTTCTAATCCTCCGTTTTTCCTTTTCCTCTACCATATAGTGATAAGCAGTAATGGTAA
>CAZOKO010000022.1:0-29564 GCA_964580455.1 uncultured Thermodesulfobacteriota bacterium
AAAACTAATATTTAAACAGTAAGCGTTCCCCTATACAAAAAAATAACCAATATGGAGGACTCATACCATGCTGACAGACAAACAGTTGGATAAATATGCTGATGTTTTGCTATGGGGGCTTAAAAAAGCCAGGACAAAACAATACAAAAATAATGACGCTATAATGATTCGATTTGATTTGCCCGCACTCAAGCTAGGTGAAATCCTGCAGGCTAAACTTCTCCATATGGGAATGAATCCTATTCTAAGATTCAACACAACCCCTAAAATGGAACTCAATTTTTATGGTATTTCAAATCCCCAACAGCTTGTCTTCCAACCACCAGGAAGCATTGAGCTTTGCAAATATTTAAATGGGTCTATTTTTCTTCACGCACCCGAATCTCTCACTCACCTTAGCTTAGTCAACCCAAGAAAAATTGGAAAAGCTGCAATTTCGAGAAAGCCACTTCGTGATATTCTAAACAAACGAGAAGAAACAGGTGCTTTTGGCTGGACGCTCTGTATGCTTCCCACACCCGAACTCTCAAAGCAGGCCAGACTTCCAATGAAGGAATACACAAACCAGATCATCAAGGCATGTTATCTCAACAAAGCAAAACCAGTACATGAATGGGAAACTGTTTTCAAAAATGCTCAGTCTATCAAGAAGTGGCTCAATCAAATGCGTGTTAAAACTTTTCATATAGAATCAAATAATATTGATTTGAATATTACTCCTGGCGAACACAGAAAATGGGTTGGCATTTCCGGACATAACATTCCGAGCTTTGAAATCTTTCTCTCTCCAGACTGGAGAGGGACAGAAGGAAGATATTATTCAAACCTGCCTTCTTTTCGTAGTGGCAATTATGTAAAAGGAGTACATCTTGAATTTAAAAAAGGTTCGGCTGTTAAAATAATGGCCGAGGCTGGAGAAAAATTCGTAATAAAACAACTCTCTATGGATAATGGTGCTGATAAGCTGGGTGAATTTTCTTTAACAGATAAAAGGTTTTCCAGGATTGACAAGTTCATGGCAAATACCCTTTTCGATGAAAATCATGGTGGCAAATATGGGAACTGTCATCTGGCTGTTGGCGCATCATATTTCGACACCTACGATGGTAATCCTGCTGATCTGACAAAGAGAATGAGGAAAATACTTGGTTTCAATGACTCTGCTCTTCACTGGGACCTGGTCAACACCGAGAAAAAAACAGTAACCGCTCATCTCCATTCAGGCAAAAAACTTATAATTTATGAAAATGGGGAATTTAACTATTAGCTAAAACACAGGGTGCAGGGGTCGGGGTTCAGGGTGCAGAGGATATACTCTAACAAATGAAACGATACTGGATACTTAATGCTGGATATCAAATACTATCATGATTAGTGCAAAAAGAAATTCGCTTCTCTGCCCTCAATGTGGAAGACTCATTAGTTCAGACGAACCAGTTTGTCCCTACTGTAAAATCTCCAAACCTGCTTCCTGGTGGAGGAACAATGCACTGGTCAGGGTTTACCTCCAGCCAGATCATATCGTCAAATCAATCATCTTTACAAATATTATCCTCTTTGCTATTTCCACTATCTTAAGTCCTACCACCTTGAATTTATCGATGAATCCTTTCACCCTCTTCTCTCCCTCCGATAGAATCCTTATGCTTTTAGGTGCAACAGGAACCATTCCCATCAACCAGTATCATCGCTGGTGGACCCTGATTTCAGCTAGCTATCTGCATGGAGGAATCCTTCACATCTTATTCAATATGTTAGTTTTACGCCAGATAGCACCTCTAATCCTTCATGAATATGGATTTAATCGATCGATTATTCTGTATACACTTGGTGGCGTGATTGGCTTTTATGTGTCATACCTGGCTGGTATCCCTTTCACTATAGGAGCATCTGCCAGTCTATTTGCTCTTATCGGCTCTATTCTTTATTATGGGAAAAGCAGAGGTGGTACTTACGGGCAAGTCATTTTTAAACAGATTGCAGGGTGGGTAATTGGATTGTTTATGTTTGGCTTTTTAATTCCTGGAATTAATAACTGGGCTCATGGTGGAGGTATTGCAGGTGGTATTCTTCTTGGTTTCCTACTGGGGTATAATGAGAGGAAAAAAGAAACCTACTTCCATAAAATACTTGCTCTTTCCTGCATTGTATCGACTATGCTCATACTGATATGGGCAGTTGCATCAACATTCTACTATCGCATTACCATACTATAATACCTCGAATCGCATTTCTGCATACCTAAAGTCATGGATTTCAAGCTCATTCAATCCACTTAATTTTATCAAGCCTTTTTCCCCAGAAAGCCAGTTTTGAACGGTGAGATATATCTTCAAGGAAAGCTATCCTCTCTTCGTAACATCCAAAAAAAATGATTGCCTCAGGGTTCAGTGATTCGATGATTTTCAATCTGCTATAAAAAGATCTCTCTCCCGGCTTAAACATATCACTGAAGACTATTTCTATTTTCTCATCTTTTATCTTACGTGAAAAATTATTGTATATATCATTACTGTAAACATCATCCGCATTATACAATACAACAATCTCATTTGCCTGCTGCTTCTTCAGCCAATGCGTTAAAACCTCCACCTCTTTTTCATACCCTTCCCTCTTACAAAAATCTTTGAACTCATTTCTTTGCAATTGAGGTTTTTCTGATTCCCTGATCATTATGTGCTCAGTATGGACATTAGACTTTGACAGGAAATAGCCTATTGATAACCCCAGAATCAAACCAACTGACAAAATGAGAAAGGATTTAAATAAGACACTTTTATTATGCCTGATCTTTTTTACTAAAGGATCATCTTTTAATGCCCTTCTTTTATCCCTAAAAGAATAGATAATTAAAAGTGCAATCGAAATAAAAGGCACTAAGATCCTTATAATGAACTCCAAACTATCTGGCTTAATAGCAGGATAGCCTTCAATAATATTTCCAAACCACCTTCCAGGAAACCAGATCATACTGGTAAGAAGCAGCAAGGTTATCCAGATCGTATATAACTGTTTCTTATTCACGTCTTGAACCTATTTCGTTCCTTTGTTATTCAATTTTGAATTTTGGTTATTGGATTTTAACTCACCAGACTATCTCATCTTTTCGATTTGTCTATTATAGTAATCAATTCTATCTCTCAGTTGGTCAATCTGTTTTTGATGGATGCTAATCCCATCTCTCCGTATTTCAATACGACGATTAAGGCGTGCTAATATCTCTTCATATTTCTCCATCCTTCTTTTCTTGCTGGAATTACTGGAAATATCTGAACTCTCAAAGCGAGTGCTGTCAATATTTTCCTTCAGAATGGATTCGGCTTTTTCCTTCTTCTCTTCACTAAGTCTTATATCTGATTCTAATTCCTTTATGATATTTTCCTTGGCTCTGATAGCTATCTCGGTCTGGTCTATATGGTTGTATACTTCAGAAATGGTATGGTTTTTCTCTTCCCTTATTTCAGGAGATTCGATCTCTCTTGCCAAATCCTTCCTCTCCATAATCAATTGGCCGTTCTCAGCATCGATGTTCATCTTAAACTCATTTAAGAAATTCATGCCAAGAAGCCTCACATTCCCTATAGCCACTTCAACATTATTAACCTCTGCATTCCCAACACGGATAGAAGAGACCATTGCTATTGGAAACTCTACCAAGCTCCCATCAGCAATATAACCCTTCATTTTTGGCTTTTTGTCCGGATCGATACCCAGAGCTGATGCATCTTGTCTTGTAATCATGGTACTGGTTGCACCGGTATCCAGATGGAAGACTACTGGAAGCTTCCAATTAAGAGTTGCATTAACAAATATGGCATTGTCTTTCCGTTTAAAATGGACTACCACACGTTGTGGTGTATTTTCAGAGAGCTTCTCTAATCCCTTTCCCTTACCATATTTGCTCTGGGATACATCTTTTTTATATTCTTCTGGAATGTTAAAATAGTTATCAGTAAAGTTAGTGTTTCCCTGTTCATCTACCCACTTATAAAAACCAGCATTGAGTACAGATGAAAAAAGAAACAAACATACTATAATGATTGGTATTTTTCTTAAGCAATTTATTAGCATATCTGAAATTTTAGCGTTCTCATAGCATAAAAAGGTGCTCTACAAATTATCCAGTATCCAGTATCTATTCACTCACTGCCTTCTAGCTTTTACTTAATCCAAAATCCGCAATCCGAATTCCGCATTCGTTTTACCCAATATCTCTTTGCCAGTCACAACATCTCAAATAATCACAGAACCACGCATCTTCATACAATCGAGTTATGTTCTCCCAGAACTTGCAGTAGCCATCTACTGCGGCTTGCAAATCCTTGCTGCAACGCTTGTTTCACGATTTTGCTTCTCAACATAATAATGATTATGCCTTCGTCGCAGAATCGCTCCAACTGCTCGTTTCGCTGCGGTTTTCTACGCCTCGCTACGAGGTCTACTGCAAGTTCTGGGATTATATCCTGATAACATACGTCCCTGCAATTTTATCGTGCCATGCCTGCTTATTCTTATCCCAGGCAGCCCATAAAAAGCCCAGGCAGAAAATAAAACTGGATATTATATAACCTAACAATCTTAAAAAAGCTTTGCCATATCCCAATGGTTCTCCATTGACTTGAACTACTTTTAGCTTGCATACCATTTTCCCTGGGGTTTGTCCTGTACTTCCATGAAAATATGTATAGTAAGTAATAGTAAGAATGGTATTGAAAATATACAAAGGTATCACCAATGTATAAATGTCTTCTTGTCCCAATTCTTCTAATCCAGAAGAACCCATTCCTAAAGCAATCATACCAACAACCGTTAAGATAAAAGAAAGGGCATATAGTACTACATTATCAATTATTAAAGCACTGAAGCGAATCCAAAATCCCCCTTTCCTAACTGTTGAGAGATCATGGCTCATATCAGAGCTTTCAGATAGATGTGCTGGTTCAGGTTTTTCCGTCTCCTCTTCGATTTGCTTCAGTTCTTCCCCAACTTTTTTCATCTCTTTCTTAAATATTTCTGTTTTTTCATAGGGAACTTCTGTTTTCCCATCTTCAAACCTTATTTCTCCTGCCTCTCCAGACAAAACACCAGTATCGATATTCAATTCATCACTTGAAATTGAAATGCTCTCTTCCCAATTAATCTCACCGTGTGTAGGGAATATCTGATTTTCCTCAGCAGTCCTTTTAGCCTCCTCTAATTGCACACCATCACTCTCAATTTGAACTGATTGGCCTTGAGATCCACTCCCGGTCTCATTAGACGTACCTTCTGCTATTTCATCTAACGACTCTTTAATCGAAGCTACCGTTTTTGACATATCAGGTGATTTTCCCTTCTGGATTATTTCTTCATTTTCACTATCAATTTCTGAAAAAGGAGATTCATCAGTAAACAGCGGCTCGTCGTTACTACTCTTTTTAAAAACAAAACTGCACTTTCTACAGCTTTTTAAATTGTCGAAACTTACGTAATTACATTTTGGACATTTCATCATTTTCCCCATTAAAAATTAAAACCTCAAACACAGAAGACACAGCGCAGCAGTGCCGCAACCAAAACAAATCTAACCACGAAGGTCACCCCATTAGAGTACTAACCAAGGTTCTGTGTATGTTTACAATTTAAGTCAAAAAGTGTTGTGTAGAAGCTACCTATATGCTTTCTAACGGGGCAGGCGAAGGGACACGAAGAAAGAAAATATTTGGTATTTTGGATTTTATTCAGCAATCCGCAATCTGAATTCCAAAATCGTTTAATCCAGCATCTAGTCTCCCCATTCATATTGCAATATACCCAGTAAGCAAAGTCCTGCAGTCTCAGTTCGCAATATGTACCTTCCTAAACTTACTGATTGGAAACCGGCCTCCCCTGCTATATCTACCTCATCATCAGTAAATCCACCTTCCGGTCCTATCAGAAAGATAACATTTTGTGGAGGTTGATTTCTCTTCAGCACCTCTTTCAGCTTGATATTCTTTTCGTCTTCCCAAAGTATTATCTTAAGTAAATTATCACTATATTTCTTTAAAACTTCTTTAAATGGCATTACATCTTCTATCCTTGGCACAACTAGTCTCCCACACTGTTTCGTAGCTTCCATAGCGATCTTTTGCCAGCGCCCTTGTCTCTTCTTTGAACGTTGATCATCTAATGATATAACAGTCCGCACAGTAAAAAAAGGAATAATAGTTGATACACCAAGTTCAGTTGCTTTCTGTACGATGTAGTCCATCTTCTGTGCTTTGGGTAATGCCTGTCCCAGAATAACCGTTATTGTAGAATCATCTCGCGGAGGATTCTTTTTCAGTAATTCTACTTCTACTGCTTTCGAACTTTTAGCAATTATTATAGCTTGATATTCACATCCATCTTCATCAAGAAGATACAATGTATCTCCAACTCCCAGTCTAAGCACTCTCCCAATATGTCTTGCTTCACTGCCTCTTATGGTAGCTTTATTTTCCCTTATATTATTTTTTTCTAAAAAAAATCTTCTCATGATAATCTATTGCCAGCATTATTTTTGCGGTCACTAATAAGATCTTAAAAGGTTCCCATATTCTAAACTTCACACCCTAAGATGTCAATTACTTATGACCCTACTAATGACCGCCAGCTAACTAAATATTGACCTTAAATGGAAATTCGTGGTATGAAGTATATATTAAAAGAATTACTTTGCAGGGATAAACTATGAATAAAATTAAACCGCAGATTCCAAAGGGATTCAGAGATTTCCTTCCTCCTCAAAAAATCCTCCGTCAGCAGGTTATTGATACTATCCGGAACGTCTTCGAGGTCTTTGGTTTTCAACCCCTGGAGACTCCTGCACTGGAATATGCTTCTATATTAGAAGGCAAATACGGTGAAGAAGGAGAAAAGCTAATCTATAAATTTAAAGACCGTGGAGGACGTCAGGTTGCTTTGAGATATGATCTCACTATCCCTCTTTCCCGTGTCATTGCCATGTACCCCACATTACCTAAACCTTTCAAATGCTACCAGATTTCTCCGGTATGGAGGGCAGATAAACCCCAGAGAGGGAGATTCAGGGAGTTCTGGCAGTGCGATGCCGATATCGTAGGGAGTGAGAGTTTATTTGCAGATGCTGAAGTTATTACCACCATCTACCACATATTGAAGGCACTCCATTTTAAACAATTTAAGATAAAGATTAATAATAGAAAACTCCTGAATGGCATTGCACAAGCTTTAGGAATTGATGTAGAAAAAATCCCTTCACTTCTTAGGATTATTGACAAGCTTGAGCAAAAAGGCACGCAAGGAATAAAAGATGAGTTACTCAATAAGGGATTTCAGGAAGAAATTATTAATAAGATACTTGAACTATTATCTGCAAATAGCGGTAAAGCCGTTGAATTAATAGAATTAAAAAATAAATTTGGGGATTCCGAATCTGCGCTGGAAGGAATAAAGGAACTGGAAGAACTCTTTTCTTATCTCTCATACATGAGAGTCGATTCCGATTGTTACTGCTTTGACTTATCTTTAGCAAGAGGGTTAGATTACTATACTGGTCCAATTTTCGAGACTACAGTAGATGAACTAAAAATTGGAAGCATTTCCGGTGGCGGTAGATATGATAACCTGATAGGAATGTTCAGCGATACTGATTTCCCTGCTACTGGATCCTCTTTTGGCCTGGAACGAATCATTACAGTAATGGAAGAACTAAACCATGCTCCTTCACACAGTACCATTACAGAGGTACTTATGACAGTATTCAGTCCCGAAATGCAAAAAGACTCCTTAATGGTAGCATCTGCACTAAGGTCTGCCGGCATCAAAACCGAGGTTTATTTTAAGCACGACAAACTGAAGAAGCAACTCACCTATGCCAGCAATAAAGGGATTCCCTTTGTTACTATCCTAGGCCCTGATGAAAAGAAGGATAATAAGATAATTTTACGTAACATGGTTAAAGGAAATCAAAATTCTGTTGCCTTTGATGATTTGGCATTCACTATAAAGCAAGAGTTGAGTGAGATATGAAGTATGAAGGTGTGGTAATACGTCCTCCCAGCGAGGCAGACAGTCTAATCCTGCAAGTAACCGTTGGTTGTTCCCACAATAAATGTATCTTCTGCCCTGCATACAAGGAAAAACGGTTCCGCATCAAAAGTTTCGATGAGATTAAAGAAGACATAGACGAAGCAAGCATCTACTCACACTATCCTAGAAGAGTTTTTCTTGCAGACGGTGATGCCCTTATCATTCCTCAACAAAGGCTTTTAGAAATCATAAGGTATCTTAATGAAAAACTTCCTAAGCTGCGAAGGATTGGTATCTACGGAAACGCAAAAAGTATCCTCAGAAAGAGCGTTGATCAACTGAAAGAATTGAAGGGAAACAAGCTGAGTATTATCTATCTGGGAATTGAGTCAGGAGATGAAAAAACTTTAGAATATGTTCACAAAGGCGTAACCTACGAAAAGATGGTCGAGGCAGCTAGAAGGGTAAAAGAGGCGGGGATAAAACTTTCTGTTACAGTGCTATTGGGTGTAGCTGGTGCAGATAGAAGTACAATCCATGCTAAAGAATCAGCAAGGATATTAACCGACATCCGGCCTGATTACATTGGGGCATTAACCCTGATGATAATACCTGAAGCACCACTTTACAGAATGCTTGAAATGGGGGAATTCACCCTGCCCTCCCCTTTTGAACTCTTACAAGAGCTTAGAACCATGATTGCCGAATCGGATTTACACAACTGCCTTTTCTTCTCCAATCATGCCTCAAACTACCTCCCCATCAAGGCGAGATTTCCTAAAGATAAAGATTCCAGTCTGAAACTGATTGATCAAGTCATATCTGCAGGTGATCAGTCACTGCTAAAGCCAGATTATCTACGGGCACTATAGTAACCTTTATAAAAAGCATCATGATATGTAGTTAAATAGCTTTAACAGACTATTCCAACCATCCCCAAAAAAGATACTATGAATAAAGAGAGTTATCAGCAAAATCAACTATATCATCATCACTATCAGATATGCGGCTACTTTTGTTTCATCATTGTTGGATTTCAACGTAAATTCCGTATGTTGAATTTTATAATAATTCCAAACTACAGCACCGCGCTATAACTCGTGAAATCCGTCAAAGCAAATATTATTTTTCTAAATAATGGTAATAGCGCGCCAGACAGAAATTTGACAAGCAAAGCATGCTTGAAACAAGCATAATATTTTTTACCTGATTGCGTGTGATCTTTGTCTCAGACGTCAGCACTTCAGGATTATTCCTGCTTAGTGCAAGTGTCTTTACAGCAAATAAAAGTGGCCATGCACAGGAAAGACGGATGCGCCGTTCTTTCCTAGGCAGCAATGTAACATAGGTAAGGCCATCGTGCAGATGACGTTTTGCTTTGTCAATCAGAAGATTAATAACTGACAGCGCTTTGTCCCTATTGGTTATTTCAAAAAAGCCTTCGCGAGACAAACCGATTTTTTCGAAAAATGTTGCGGGAACAAAAATCCAACCCCGTTCGTAATCTTTACGCAGTCCGCGGATGATGTTTACGGTCTGAAGAGCCAGCCCAAATTCACGTCCGAGAGGGATGAGGCTTTTACGTATTGCACGAATTGCCGGTGAATACCACGTAAATATATCGGTGAGGAGGTAACCGACTCTTCCAGCTACCTGATGCATATAATCATCCAATTCTTCCTCTGTATTAATAAATGGGCCATGCTCTTGCCATCTAGCCATACCCTGTGAGGTTTTATAAACATGTGAGGCAAGGATATCTCTGAGTTGTTCTGGGGTATTATTTAAATACTTAATTACAGTATCAGCACGACGAGCCACATAAACTTCGGGGTCGGTATCATCAAGGTCTGATAGTTGAATTATCAAATCGCGTGCAGGGCGAACACCAGTAACTATGTCACCCCATAGACGGAGGAGATGGGCTTTGCGTTCTGCAACGATTGCGGTATTATCCTCGAGGCAGTCTGCAATGCGAAATAAAAGGTAGGCAACAGTAATCGTTTCTCGTAACACCGGAGGCAGCTGTTCTATAGAGAGAGAGAATGTACGACTGACAATACGAAGCATTTCATAATGGTTCATTGATACAGTCCATTATTTTGGTATGATCTGCATGCTTTATGGAATTGAGGAATTCAGGAATTGCGAATTGGAATTCTATGATCAAAAAAATCCTAAATCCCTCAATTCTTTAATCCCTAAATTAAATAGATTTGATATATTCAATAACACCTTTAGTATTATAATCAGGCGTTGATGCTCCTGCCATTACTCCTACACTTTGTGCATTGCGAAACCACTCAGGCTTAACTTCATCTCTCGATTGTATCCAGTAACTTCGTTTATTAAGTGATTTTGATATCTGGTAGAGCCTCTTGGTGTTGGCACTTGTTCTCGAGCCAATAATAATCATTATGTCATTTTTAAGCGGCATATCTTTCATTTCTTTCTGTTTTATTCTGGTTGGTTTGCATATAGTATTGAAAAATTTCAGTTCCTTGATATGTCGTTTTAAAACATCGACTATAGTGATTGCCTTTTCCAAGTTTTGTGTAGATTGTACCACTACACATGCCTTTTTAATCCCTTTAAACTTTGCCTGCGGGATATTGTTAATACCATCAATGACAATCGCCTTGCCCTCCAGTTGTCCCATAATGCCTCGAACTTCATCATGTCGGTTATCACCTATTATGATAACCTCACAGCCTTCTTTTTTTGAAAATCTCGCAATTTTGTGTACTTCCTTAACCATGGGACAGGTGGCATCAACTATGGTGTAGCCAAGCCTGGATGCCCTCTCATAGATTTTCTCCGAAGCACCATGGGCACGTATTAAGAGTATTTTATTGGTACCCTTCCCTAGCCTTTTTATTTTCCTTACTCCAGCATCACTGATTTCTCTCACTACATCTTCGTTATGCACAATATCACCGAGCATTTCTACCTTCGCACCTGTTTTTGCAGTATCCAAGGCAACTTTAAGCGCTCTCTTTACCCCAAAGCAAAACCCTGCAGATTTCGCCAAATTAATTTTCACGAATAGCTTCCTCCTAGCACTATTTTTAATGGACTAACCCATTTACCAGTAGTAGTTAAATGTGTATGGTAAGAAAACAAATCATAACCATTACGCTCTATAGAAACCAATATACTAGCATTTTTTTGTCTTTGAGAAGGAATGGGGAAGGCAACATAGAAGATTTTCGCATGTTGCCTGGTTATTGCTCTTTCTTCTACAAAACCGCCTTGAATGGAACTGTGTATGTTTGACGGACTCATCTTTTTATTGTACACAGAGCCAAGTTTTGCGCAAGAAAAAAATTTATTTGAAAAGAATAAAAATCTCTGGTATTATATCATTTATGTCAAAGTATATGCTTCTCCTCATTATATCAGGTTCACTCCCCTTGCTGTTAAGTCTCTATCAACCTCTCAATTTCTACCGCAATATCAGGACACTTGTATTAAGCATCGCCCTCATTGTGCTCATATTTGGTGCGTGGGATATCTTTGCGACATTTCGTGGACACTTGCACTTTAACCCCTCAGATGTCTGGAGGATAAGAATTATTAATCTGCCCCTTGAGGAGGTACTATTCTTTGTGGTGATACCCTTTTGCTGCATTCTTACTTGGGAATTACTCAACTATATCAGAGGAAAATCACAATGAAAGAGTACACTATACTGGCAGTCCTTTCAGTTTTCCTCACCGTTCTGTTAGACAAGAAGTGTGGCGTGAGAAAGTTAAAGAGGAGAGGATCTTATTTGTTTCTAATAATCATTCTATTTTTTAAACTACTGGTCAATGGATATCTCACTTCACAGTAAATAGTGATATACAATCCACAGTTCTTTCTGAATGTGCGGATAGGAAGTATTCCACTTGAGGATTTTCTGTTTGTTTTAGTATGGTGACTATGACCATCATTTTTTGGGAGTATTTTAAACGCAAGCCACCAAATGATAAAAATGTTAATAAATTTTAACGAACTAAGGAGGATAGAATGCAATACGAAAATGTACCACGAGAAGAAGCTGAAAAGGAAATTCTGGAATTCTTAAATAGCACCAGTGCTTTGGTTGACAAGAACCCCGGTCAATATGGATGCGGAACAATTCACCGTACTTCCCTTGTGCTCGCTACCTCACATGATGATGAACCCAGGGCTACACCCCTGGAATTTTTCAATGAAGGGTTAACCATCTATATCTTTGGTGAACCTGGAGGTAAGATTGCTAACATCAAAAGGAATCCCAAAGTATGTGCAGCTATTTATGAACAACCTTTAGATCACTCAAAATTTCAAAGAAGCATACAGATCTGGGGAAAGGCAGAACTTATCACCATTCGAAGCGACAAAAAAACCTATATGGAAAAGGTTAAAAAATGGAACCTGCTTGAGGTGGGGAAAAAATTGATGTCTCCACACATTAAAGATTTGAGTCCTGAAGAACAGGCAAAAACAGTTGAAAAGATGCTGGGTGCTCTCAATCTCATACGCATTGAACCCACACGAATGGTGCTACGTAAGTACACACCTGAGTTCACCATGCCTAAATATGAATGGAAGAAGGAGTAAGGCAGGTTGCAAGTGCAAAACAAAGAATCCGACTCACTCTGGCGACGGGCACAAGATTTTAGACTTTAAATTACTGATGCTGGATACTGGATAAAACGAATGCGGAATTCGGATTGCGGATTTTGGATTAAGTAAAAGCTGGAAGGCAGTGAGTGAATAGATACTGGATGTGAAACTAATACTATTTTTATATTATTTTGAATTGCATTACCAGTATCCAGGATCGTTTCAATTAACTGACGGTAAAGCAGTAACATTAAAGGTGATGTTTCCTTCAGGAAGTGAGAGCAATTCTTCTTTCTTGAATTTCTTGCCATCCCACTGATATTTTCTGAGCCCTCCCTGATCATCGGCAGCCACATAAATCTCCTGCAGTCCATCTTTATCAAGATCAAATACCAGTGTGGCGTGTTCAAAACCGCTTGAATCCTTGTCAATTAATTCCTTATGCCATACGTTTTTGTCTTTCCTTAAAATCCAGATGCCGGATTTAAAAGCAGAGACTATAAGATCAATTTTCCCGTCCCCATCCACATCTCCATAATTAAGAAAACGGCAGAACACATCTGGCAAACTTTCAATGATACTACCCACATACCTGCCCTTTTCATAATGATACCTCTTGATTTTCACCGTATCTACTATCTGCTGTTCTCCATCAATCTTTTTCATCTCTGCTTCAAGCACTGCAAATAAATCAGGATGACCTGAAGAATCAACATCAGCAACCAGGATTTCTTTGACATGACGTTTGGAAAACTCCTCAATCACATGGCTGTCGAATGTTTTCCCATTATAACGAAACATCCGTATTGTACCCGGTTGCGGCGTTCCGTCAACCTTGTTTGGTGCGCTGGGAGTTGTAAATATTTCCTTAATACTATCACCATTCACATCTCCTATCTCTATCTCATGAACGAAGGTCTGTGGAGAACGGTTTAATTCAGTAACATCCCATTTCTCGTTCTTTTTCTGAAGAACAGCAATGACACCCTGATCATGCGTTGCAATCACCAGATCATCCACACCATCACCCGTCACATCACCAATCTCAATATCCCTTAAGCGATCATGTTCACCACCAAAAGAAGTCTTCCATACAGTTTCTGCTACCCATTTTCCCTTTTCTTGCGTCCACAGTTTCAATGCAGCAGCATTTGCCCCAATAGTTAAAAATCCATTTTCAAAAGGAATAGCTTTGTGGAAGACATTGCTCTCCGGATCTTCTATACTTTCTGATTTCCATCCTTTTGGCGTATGATATGCCAACAACAATTTAGCGGCTCCAGGAACAGGGTGCTCCCTACCATCTTCTCCCTTCACCTGCTTAAATTGTGCCTGGCAAATCATCAGTGCAGTTTGCCTGCTTTCTCCCAGTTTAACATCCTGGGAACATGCATTCTGACACACAAACAGTAAGAGTACTGAAAAAAAGATAAAATATTTCATTATCATGCTCTACTCCAATCAATAAATGTTTTCTCATTAGCTGAGCCATTAGGAAGTTTTCGTTTTATCCAGTTACTTTTATCCCCCTTTAGCAAAGGTGGCTTTAACAAGAGGAAACTTTATCACCACTTATAGATAATCGAGGTTTGTATCCTGTTATCGGTACCAGTACTTCTATTCTTATGCTCTGTATCCCAAAAGCTATACTCCAGTCCTATATCCACAGGGGGGATTAAATTATATACTACATTTCCAAAATAAAAGCTGTTTCTGCTTCTCATGCCTGCACTCAAATCACTGTTCTTGGGGTCATCCATGCCAAGCCCCAGATGAAATTTCAACTTGTTACTGTGTTTGTAACTAAGCTGCATCCACCCCCCAGTTGTTTTGATTACTTCCTGTGTAGTAGGATTCACTCCCTGCAATATACCACCCAGGTAATCATCCATATTATAACCTATAAATGCCTCTCCCTTTACTGTAACTCTATCAGTTATCGGCAAATCAAAATCCCCATTTAAAGACCAGGTCTTCAGTCTTTCCTGCCTTCTACCAGCAGTAAAAGGATTTAGCTCCCAGTCAATCTCCTCTTCTCCATAGTGGCCACTTACACCAAATACCGTGTGCTTCCCCGTTAAAAGTTTCGTTGCAAGGGCAAACCTTGCCTGAACAGTTGGGAACCCTGAATCCTCGCCATCATTCTGATTGTCCAAATCAAAATCCTCATTAACCGTTCCTGTTGTTCTTGCAATAGCAATCGATGAAATAAACTTATTGCTTTCGTTAAAAGGATAAACATATGTTGCCCGTAACTGGGGACGTCTATAGCCAATATTACCTGCAGTCCAGCCAACCGAATAATTCAAGGTATTTGGAGTTAAAGGTGAAATGAGGTCAGAGGTCTGACCGGCAAGGAGGCTGAAGTTACCCCTCTCCAAATTTACAAAGGCATGACGAAGGAGAACTGCCCCTTTATTTTCATGACGGGCCCCATCTCCATAGAAATCAATCTCAATTCTTCCCCATGCCTTCCAGTCATAGATATCCGGAGCTATAATATCCATTCCCAACCGTGTCTGTCTGGCAGTCATATTAAATTCATTATCATTTTTATGGGCAGATTCATTGGGAATATAAAAAACAAAATTGCCGGGGAAAGACCTGCTGTCATCATAGGAAGCATCCAGTTTTATAAAACCGTAAGGCTTAAATTTAAATGCACTCAGCACATTGGAAGACGATTTTCCCACTTTCCGCTCAAGTTTTTCCACTCTTGTTTTATCTTTCTCCCTGGCTTCCTGCTGTTGTTTCAAAATATCCTTTAACTCTCTAAGTTCTTTTTCCAGTTTGTCTATTCTCTCATTTAGCTTATCAACCTCAGGCTGAGCCATAGCTGGCGAAACAAAAAATAAAAAACATATTAAACAAATAACTGACAATAGATACTTCCTCGACATACTCTTCTTCCTTTAACTTACCATTAATATTAAGTTTTATAAGGATGGGTATAATACACTGCAACATGAAATCGTGTCAAGATTTTTGTACATAATGAACTTCAAGCTTCGCTTAAGTAATTGTTTCGTGTTACGGCTTAACAGTGTTCTTTATTCTCAACATGCAAATCGTAACCCGTAACGTAAATACCTTAACTTCAATAATTAGTAGAATCTCCGAGACGTTTTACCACTCACGTCAGTCTCCCTTTCTTATTCCAAATTTTTTCATTCTGGAGTCGAAGGTGGATCTTTTAACACCCGCCTTGCATGCTACTCTGGTAATATTCCACTTGTTTCTCTCAAGCATGTAAAGCATGTAGTCCTTTTCAAGCTCCTGCCATTTATAGCCAGCAAAATTTAACCCTTGGTCTGGATTTTCTTTACCATCTGTCCTGCTAACATTCTCTGGTCCTACCTGCGCGAGTGAATTTGGAGATATTACATTATCATTTGTGATAAAGTACTCTGGAAGGTCAGCCTCATCAATTATCTTCCCCTGCACAGCAACTATCATCAACTTTACAAAGTTTTCAAGTTCCCGTACGTTGCCCTTCCAGGGGTAATTTACAAGGTGCGTTAATGCTTTCTCGGATATTCTTTTTGTGTGAATTCCAAGCCGGTAACATTCTTTATTCAGAAAGTAATCCAGGAGCAGTGGTATATCCTCTTTCCTTTCCCTCAAAGGAGGAATGTATAACGGCAACACATTTAAACGATAAAAAAGGTCCTCTCTGAATCTGTTTTGAGCAACTGCCCGTGTTAAATCTACGTGCGTTGCAGAAACAATCCTTACGTCAACTTTTATTGTCATCACCTCGCCGAGCGGTTTAACTTCACCTCCCTGAATAACACGTAAAATGCGGGCCTGCAGGTCAATGGCCATATCCCCTATCTCATCCAGAAAAACTGTTCCTCCGTCAGCGGCCTCAAACAACCCGATCTTATCTTGATTTGCCCCAGTAAATGCCCCTTTTTTATGGCCGAATAGTTCGCTTTCCAGCAGAGCATCTGGAATAGCGCTGCAGTTTTGAACAAGAAACGGTTTTTCCTTCCTTGTGCCCAGGCGGTAGATCTCTCTTGCCAGCACTTCTTTGCCGGACCCACTTTCACCCATAATAAGCACAGGGAAATCAACCTTCGTATAATCTCTGGCTTTTTCAACCGCTTTTAAAAAGCTCTGACTTTGCCCGATTATGGGATTATCGTTTCTAAGCTGGTTAACAGTCTTATTGAGTTTCTGGTTTTCCTTCAACTGGAGATGGTAGTCGAGAAAATTGCTAAGAGCTATTGATCCGATAGTGACCAGGTTTTCTATCAGTTCAAGATATTCCTTCTTCAGATTTACTTTTGAACCACCTGCGCTTGTATCTATGAGCTGGACTGCCCCATACACATTGCCGTTTCTCATGATCAGGGGAAAACAGAGGATAAGTGTACTTTTCACATCCAAATCGTTTTCAATCTTCCATAAATGACGAGCATCATCACCTGGCCTACCGATTGTCATTTTTTCGTTCTCTATTACCCAGCCTACAATACTGGGCTGCTTGAAATTTATTTCTAATCCTTTGATCCTTTCACTCTGATCACCAAGTGCCTCAAGACAAAGATAGCTACTTTTCTTTTTAACCCAGACAGAACCTCTCTCCACATTCTGAAGTTTAAGGAGCGAAGCAAGAAAGGTGTTAAGCAGATTTCTTTCCGATTCTGATATATGCATTGTTTTTCCCTTTAACTAAACTATGAGAATTCATTCAATGTTGTTGCTATTTCGTCACTTATATTATTTGTCGGCACTATCACTATATTTCATTAATTTGTTTTCGAAGTCAACCACTAAAGCATGACGGTTTTACACGTTCATAACTATAATTTCATTATATATCAATTGGTTACATGATATTGGGTGGAATAATACTATCTGGCATAGCAACTGCAAAATGATCTGAGTAAAAACAATTCCTGATCAAATAAAAATCTTCAAAAGAAAGGAGGTGGGGAAAATCAGAAGAAATAATTACAAAAAAAATAAATTCAAATCTAACAACAATCAAAACCATCAGAAAGGAGAAGAAAAATGAATGCTAAAAGACTTATCATAACATCTTTATTATTATCTGTAGTATTGTTTCCTGTAAGTGCTGTTTCACAGGAGTATCATCTGATGATAATTGCACCGTATGAGTTTGTTGATGAGTTACTGCCTTTGAAGTACTGGAAAGAGGAAACGGGAAGACCAACCACAATCGTAACACTGGGCGAAATTGAAGAAAAAGAATATGAAAGAGTCAGAGATTTACCTGAAAAAATTAAAAGATGCATCGATGAGTATGTAAAAAATCACAAAGTTCAATATGTACTGCTTGCGGGTGATAGTGACAAGTTCCCTGTAAGATACTACAAGGCTTATAATACAGAGTGGGGTGATAAGTATTACCCCTCAGACCTCTACTATATGGATCTCTATGATGCAAATGGTGATTTTGACGATTGGGATGGTGATGGGGATAATATCATCGGAGAGATGGATTTTGCGGGTGGAACAAATATAAACCTGGTAAACCTTGACGACATCAATATGTATCCTGATGTGGCAGTAGCAAGGGTGCCTGCATCGACTGAGGCAGAAATAACCACCTATGTAGATAAGGTAATTGATCACGAAAACCTTGCTCCTGGTGGATGGTTTGACAATGCACTTCTGGTTGTAGATGGAGGCAGGGGAGCTTTCGGGAACAGCACGAAAATGGATGCACTGGCCACTGCATCTTTAGGCAGTTTCACCGTGACAAAATATTATCAAAACAACCCTCCCTATAGAACAATGACTACCGCCCAGCGGGCATCTGAAATTAACACTGCTATGAATAACGGCGTTGGATTCGTAAATTATTACGGACATGGAAACCGTCTGCTATGGGCCGGCTGGTATGACAATAATGGAATAACCTCTCTCACCAATGATCTGATGCCTCCAGTTATCTTTGCCACAGCATGCTACACCGGGCGCTTCCACTTCGATCGCAATTACTATGCAGACAGAAATGGAACTGTCTGGACAGGTGGTGGAACAAATTTCCCAGAGCCGATGGCAATTCAGCCAACTACATATGATGCCCATAATAATGAATCACTTGCTGAACATTTCCTGGTAAAAAACAGTGCAGGAGCCGTTGGCTATATTGGTTGTACCAGTGTAGTTGAACATGGAGCCTGGCTTAGTAACACTAAAGGGCTCTCCCCTTACTTTTTTGAGGATTACAACAATGGCACAAGAACTCTGGGAGAAGTTTGGAAAAACGCACTTACTGAATTTATTAATGACTTATATCACCCCACAACTGGAGGCATGTTTTACTATTCCTTTCTCCATATTCACAAGATGATACTTTTCGGTGATCCATCACTTGCGGTAGGTGGACTGGAAAGGGTAAGACACACCCCTTCGACTCCAACTATTATTCCCGAGATTAATTGGTTGTTTGAGATAATCTCTGAGAACCATCCAGAAGAAGCCGAAGAATTAAAAGCCCTCTATGATATTGGAATTAACACTTCCAACAGTCAGGAGATTATAGAACTCTATAACGAATGGTGCCCTGTTCTCATAGAGGTAATGGAGAATGAGGAAGTATTTAAAGAAATAGTGAATATTATGCTTTATGAGGTTTTAATGTTGATCGAGGAATCTGAAGGATAGGCTTTCCTCCTAATAATAAACAGATTATAAAACCCCCCAGTTGAAATACTGGGGGGTTTTTAATAGGAAGGAACTCACATAGCATTTAAATTCTCAATGCTTTAAACTTATTCTGCAATCATCTTTAAAACTCCATCAATCACCTCTTTCACTTCCGCCTTGAATTCATCATCACTTTGTATTGCCATCTTAATTGCCGGACTTAACTGGTAGTATAGTTTTATCATTTCCTGCCCTTCAGGAGACTTGCTCAGCACATTGTCACGGAAGTATCTTAAGAGCTCTGTTTTTTCTGCGTGCTCACCGTAGATTTCCTCAACAGGACAAATGTTAAGGTCTGGAACTGGATTTGGTTCTGGATCTGGTTCCGGAGAATTTATCACATCAATTTGAATTGAACTTTCCTCAAGATTTTCCCAGTCAGATGGTGTCATGCAAAGCGCTGTATGGGGTTGGATTTCGATGCTTTCCTGAAACAAGGTGCACTCTTCAACAGGAATCATATCCTCACTATCCGGTGGCTCAGGCTGCGGGCTCAATTTCACCTGGCTTAAACGGAGATCAAATCTAATAATATTATCACTGTTGTTTTCATAGGTGAGTGAATTGGAATCAGGTGACACATTGAACCGTGCCAGATCCCCCTTAGAAATATTAGTGTCCAGCACTTCAAAAATCCTCTGATTTGTACCGCTAATGGGCTGAGCCGCAATCATTTTGGTAATTGTAACAGAATACTGTTTATTTCTATCTGATGTCTCAAAGGTCAGAGAGTTGCCACCCTCTTCTAGTTCCAGGGTATAGGTCATACTACGAGAAGGAATCATTGTGGTTATAGTAACAGTATCCTGTGTTCCCTCGTGTGTCTCGGCATCTTGAATGGCAAGCATGGTATCCTGATCATGGCTCTGCCAGTTATACATCCCCTCTCCCTTGCCGTAAATGTTGACCTGATAGTCTCCATCAGGAAGAACATAAAATTCCCGTTCACTGAACAGGCCATTGCCCATGGGGCAGACGGGAACTCCTCCGGCAATTTCAAATCTGAGGCTACCATCCTGGTCGTACCCCAAGGTGTTTCCCTCACCGTCTTCAATGCCGCTATCCGCACTGCCAGAGAGGATCATACCTAAGCCTGTGAGGCTGGTGGGCAGGGTGTAGTTGTCTCGAACTGCGATACTTCGCGGGTAGTAGGATATTCCGTAGAATGGGATGTCAACATCTCCCAGTCCGGAACTGATGGTGATGCGATGTCTAGTGTCTGCTTCCCACAGACCACCGCTTGCCATATCAAAGTTCCAACTCTCACCTGCGGTGAATATGCGGATATAGGGATAGTTATTCCAGTCAGTTATTTCTTCATACTCATCAGTATCGGTATTTTCCCGGCTGGTAGAAAACCCTTCTCGATTTGAGTCATACACATATATCCTCCACTCACTGGAACTCACCTCTTCCAGGTGAACAGGAACCATTGCGTGCCCCTCCATGTCAAAAAGCTCCAGGCCTTCGAAAAGATTCTGAATGCTGATTACTCCCGGCTGATTTGCTCTGAGGTCTGCCTGTATCCGAGCCAGTATCTCGGATGGGGTTTCATCGATATGGTCCACTAGGTGGGCAATTACCTCTGCAGATACCTGACTGATATGGAGTTTCCTGACTTCCCGGCTTATACCCGTTACATGGTCATAGTTGTAGCCCAGGTCATGCACTTCAACACCGGGATCAGTTTCTAAATCACCGTAATAATATTTCAGGCTCGCTACGCTTACCCCCCAGCAGGTTCCCGGCTGGGAAAGGCCCTCCACATAATAGTCGAACAAAAGCTGTGCGAAAGGATTATGGCAGGCACGCTCACAGAAAATGCCATCCCACTCACAGCAGACAGCCCCCCAGGTTACGGCATCGTGGCCGAAACAGCGGTCGTAATCGCTCCAGCTCAAGTTGAACCCGCCCGGGTTGTGAAATCTGAATCCCCAGTCCCACTGGTAGGGAACAGGCAGCACGTTAAAGGTGTCAGCAGTGGTGAATGAACCTGCAAGGTTTCTCACCATAATATCGGTTGGGCCGAGATCTTCCAGATCGGGCAAATAAAAGGTAAACTCTGTATCACTTCCATAAGGAACGGTTGCCACGCGCGTTCCATGCATATACACCCCTGCACCTGCGAGGTCGGAGCCGTGAAGGGTTATGGGTTTCTTGAACCATCCCTCATCAGGGGTAAAGCTCGTTATCTGAGGTCCTGATGGATTCACAGTTACGTTTATGGTGTTTTCTGAATCAGGACCAGTACCATCAGGGTCTGCGACTGTCAGCCTGAAGATAAGGATTTTAGGCTCACGACCGGGGTCCGGTGCCACAAAGGAAGCAGTGCTGTTGTCAGCGTCCTGCAAATCGACGTCGTAGCCAACCAGGCTGTCAATCTGTACCCACTCATAGGTTAAGGTGTCGCCGTCAGGATCAGAACTCCCAGCCCCGGAGAGGATAACAGTAGAACCTTCTGCCACTTCCTGGTCAGGTCCAGCATCAGCTGTGGGAGGGCTATTGATTTCTCCATCTGTGGTAATGGTAAAATTGTGAACAGAGGTACTCCAGTCAAAGTCTGCCCAGCTTAGCTTTACTTTAGCACGGGTGGTGTCTACTTCGGGTACGGTCCAGTGATATTCTCTGGGATAATCACAGGGAGAAACAATAGCAATACCGTGGTAGGTAAAACCCCCATCGAGGGAGTATTGGATCTGCATTGCAGATCCTGAATGTGAAGCACAGCCGGTGACATCCCAGGTAATCACACACTCTGATCCGCCCTCCAGTACCAGGGCCCCCTCGCTTTCCGGATGAGGGTATCTCAAATAAATTGAGGGGGTACTGCTTGAGGGTATAATTTTTACATGGTTGGTTGTATATCTGGCAGCGGTGCCTGAACCGTCAACTGCCACTTCAGCTATGATCCTCAGGTATGACATTTCTGAAACTGTCGGAACCGTCCAGTCATAGGTTCCTTCAAAAAATTCTCTTGAGTCGAAAATAGATGTTATATAGTGTCGGGTTGAGCTGCCGCCCCATGCATAAGATAAGATTATACTGTCAGCAGCGTCCCCTTCCAGGTCTACCTCCCAACCAATGGTCATGCTTTCTCCTGATACATATACTTCAGCTCCTATAGGGGTGGTCAGGTTGATGGTTGCTGCTTCCGCTGAATTACACAGTGTAATAATCAGTGCCAGTAGAACAAAACCTGCCACTAAAAAAGATTTTCTTAAAATTATGCTTTCCTCTACCCTTTTAATAATATTTGTTTTCATAGCGTCATCCTCCTTTCTTACATTTTTCTTGTTGTTTCTATTTAGTGATAGCTTTTTAACTTCTTCACCCATGATTTTCATTCCTTTTCTAAATTCTTCCATAACTCCTCCTTTCGTAAAGAATGACCTTTAAGGGCTCTTCTAATAACATAACAATCCATATTGCCCATTTCTTAGCTCTACTCCTCCCAAACCTTGGTTCAAGTTGCTTCTGAATCCTATATCGCATATTCAATACTGTGTTCATTGAATAGTGCTGGGACTCGGAAACAAAATAGATACCTAACCGCTTTATCCCCTCCCCTTTCATAGCTCACCTCCTTTCAAAGAATTATATTTTTTTGTAACGTTGTTTTACCGTTCATAAGAGCAAACAAGATGCCACATTTTCAACCGATCCTGCACATAAAAATAACTCTTATTACGTATAATACAGCTAATTACACTTGCCTTAAAAAATATGTTACATTTAATTTCGATAAGCTATAAAATTTCAAGCAAGCTTCATGAAAATACAATAGTATTATTTATTATAACTTTGCCAGGTAAAATAACTGCCATTACAAAGTAATATTCAATTATTAGCAACTCTATTGAGCTAAAACGGGTAATAGCAAGTTATAATTATAATATTTCATAACTCTACTTAAGAAAAATAATAATCCATATGATAATATATACTTTGAGGAATTACTCAGAAGGTAGAAAAAATGATTTTTTAGAAGAAATATTGTGACTATCTACTGGAGAGATCGCACTTTATTAATTCTTTGAGATCTTAGCGTCCTTTGCGGTGAATTTTAATAATTATCTTGATAATTGTACCTAAGGCTGGTAATAAGATTGGAGTAGAGGAAACTTACATCAATCTTCGCTTAATCTAAAGTCTATTTCATCCAGTATTTAGCAATAAGGAGAACAGCTATGAAAAATATAACATTACTTCTTCCGATAGCATCCTTGTGCTTTGCACTAACCATAACTCCAGTTACAACAGAAGCAGTTGTTGTCACTAATGTTACCGAACTGGTCAATGCTATTGAAGCAGCTAATGCAGGTGGAGACAAAACGATTACAGTTGAAGATGGAACTTATACTTTAGACAACATGTTGTGGGTTGAAGCAGATGGTGTTACGGTGCATAGTTCTTCAGGGAACCGGGATGCTGTTACCATACGTGGAGAAGGGATGGATGGTAGTGTATCTCATATCTTTAACGTTGCCGGTTCAGATTTTACTGTTCGTGACATGACTATCGGCTGGGTGTGTAATCATGCCATTCAGATACATGGAAATGCTAATGCCCACCGCCCATTAATTCAAAACCTTCATATTGTTGATACCTTTGAACAGATGATAAAGGTATCCTATGACTCAGCCAGTGACAACTGTTCTGAAGACGGTATTGTAGAAAACTGCCTGTTTGAATACAGTGCCGGCATTGGCCCTCAATATTACATCGGAGGAGTTGATGCCCACCAGGTAAAAAACTGGATCGTGCGCAACAACACCTTCAAATCTATCATCAGCCCGAGTGATGATATTGCGGAATTTGCCATACACTTCTGGTCTGATTCCGAAGACACACTTGTCGAACGCAATACCATTATCAACTGCGATCGAGGAATCGGATTTGGCCTGGGAGATCGCGGGCATATAAGGGGAATCATCAGAAATAACATGATTTACCATGATGCTACAGAAGGTTATGCTGATGTAGGAATATCAATTGAATCTGCCTCTGATACTCAGGTCTACAATAACACCATCTACATGGAACACAGCCATCCCAATGCTATCGAGTATCGTTTTTCCGGTACAACCGGTGCACTGATCGTCAATAACCTTACCAATAAACCAATCACTCAACGAGATGAAGCGACAGCAACAGTTTCCCATAATGTCATTGATGCCCAGGCAAGCTGGTTCATTAACCCCTCTGCCGGAGACCTACATCTCAGTTCTCGACCTCCCACAGTAATCGACCAGGGACAGTCTGTCACTGGCCTGATTACTGACTTTGACGGAGACGCCAGACCACAAGGGGCGGGAATTGATATTGGTGCAGATGAAGTAAACGGAGAGCCGGGAAGTACAACAACTACAACATCAGAACCAGTCACAACCACCACAACTACGGCTTATACAACCACTACAACCACAGAAGATCAGCCGTGCCCTGTAGAAGAAATCTACGGAGAGTATTCAGTTCCAACAGAACTCTTAAGAAGTTTGCGAGATGAAGTATTGAGCAAGACAAAAGAAGGGCAGGAAATTATAAGACTGTACTATGAATTGGCTCCAGAAATAGTGGAAGGAATGAGGGAAGACGAAGGATTTAAAGAAGGGGTGCAAGAGCTAATTGACGGTATCTTACAGTAGGCTATTCTACGATGACACCATGCTTTTTCCTTGACTTTTAGATGTTGCAGGCATAATCTTTTGTCATGAAAAACTTTTTATATTCCCCCTCGCCCCCATTTACTTGATAAACATTTTAAAAGGCAGGATCATTTCGTCTCTGCCTTTTGTTCTACATATTGGTGCGCCACGAGGCTGCAAGAGAGATGAGGGAGGGCCCCTCGGAATCGGCTTGCAGGAGCAGATTCCAAACCACCTTAAGCTGCTATGGTAAAGAGCCATGGTGGTGAGCGTTAAGGAAAAGTCATGACAAAGGATCATGGCAGGTGAGGTTCAGGGAGACGAGCGCAAGCGAACTACTTATGAGGTGTCGAAAAGACATACTAGGTGACGTCAAAACTGGAGGCCAATATGACTCCAGGATAAGTCCAGGGGAAACCTGTTTACTGCCTGGGCGGCGTCCGGCATAAAGGTGGCGTGAACTTGAGCCAGGCTCTTGTGTGGAACGTGGGAACCTGTCGCTCTGATGTTAAGGGAGAAATTCAAGTGGAGGCCCCACGAGAGTGAGAGTACCGATGCGGAGCACAGGGGCGGACTAACTCGTAGTAGTGATGAAGTCTCTGTAATTGAGATGGAGCGAAGGGGTTAGATTGTCCGGTTATGTCTGACAGATCAACCAGCAATGGGAGGAATCTGATGGATAAAACAAAGCCAAGAAATGGTTGGACAATAAGAGCCGGATGACGGGAGACTGTCACGTCCGGATCTGTGAGGGACTGGGGGTGAAATTCCCCCGGTCTACTCGACTATGTCAACAATTGAGCTCGATAATCAGTTCTACTACAATCAAGGACTCCAATCAGGAAGCCAAAATATTTAACACTCTCCTAAGTGTTGAATAAAACAATGCTATAAAAATCCCCTAAACACGGCTTTTGTTCTTATATAAACGCGAAACTATATTCAACTTGCACTTCTACCCAGTGCGAGGAACAGGTCTCTGGTAATTACCCCAGGATGTCCCTTTTCCTGGGCAACCTGCTCTGCCAGTGGAATAATTTTATCAATAAGCTCCTCCCTATCTTTTCTATCAATAAGAATATCAGCAAGAGCCTGTATGGTATGGGCACACCACAACCCTTTACCCTTGAGGTGTTTCTTTACCGTACCCACTAATTGAAACTCCTTTACTACCCACTCTTCGCACTGTTTTGCAAAATCAGGGTTGCAAAGCAGGCAGGCTGCCGCATGACTCATCTCAAGTTTCTTGGGCTGGGGGGAATTATCCTGTAATTTCTTGTAAGTAAAATCCTTTGTCAGATCAGCAAATGCATTGGTTATGTTGATCGTCGTAACCCCCTTTATCCCCTGTTTCCTGGTTATTTCTTCAGCACGTTCCTGAACCTTCCTGCCCACTTCGAATGGAACTGTACCATCAGACATTGATGCGCTAAGTATGAAGCGAGCATGACAACACCAGTGCATGGTTTCGGTCTCAGTTACATCGTCATGATATACACCACTTATTTCAGTCTCTGAATGACAGGTCTCGGCAAGCTTCTTGGGACAGTACCCGCACATCTTGATATAATCGTTTGAATACTTTGGTACCCACTTTTGTTCATCAGGTGTAAAAGCATCACCATAACTTTTGTAAAATTCTCTCATAGTCATCGAATTTCTAAATTCTTCAAAACATGATGTTGAGCAAAAAACTAGATCCTTTAACTCAATAAACTTCATTACCAGATCTTTACCACATTGATGACATAGTATTTTTTCTTCTGCCATGATTGTTACCCCCTCTTTTCTTAGTCCTAAGAATATAATTTGATCCTTTATAAGGTTAATTTACTGATTATCCTTGAGATCTTAAATTATATCGAAAATTTCTCCTACTTATTCATCTCCTTCATTGCTTCTTCAATGACACGCTGAACTTCTGCATCGTCCCATACTTTGTGAAACGTACGAGTCATTCGTGCGCTCACCATATTGACTACATCAGGACAGTGAAGAGGGTAAGAATCCTTATTCATACCAGCAAACAAAGAAAATGGTATATTTCCACCGTATTGGAAGGCGGTGATCCAGGGAAGGGATGCCGCGAAGAAAGTTCCACATAAACCACCAGGATCGGTAGTGGATACCTCAATTTTCTGGCCCACTCTGTGCTTACAGTCACAATACCCCTTCACTTCGGTAATCTCTAGAAATACTTTGTATTCTTTAAATTCTTCGCACATGGATTTCTCCTTATTGCAGGTAGCTGGCATTATAACTTCTTTTCCCTACATATTTGCTGCTGGTAGAATAATGATAAACCCGTTATATTTCAAATTATCTATAACATAAACATGGGAAAACTTTCAAGCTTTTCAGCAAAGATTATTTGAATTGTTATGACCTTATAGATAAATAGAGTAATCAGGGTAGTATAATGTCGGGAGGTTCTAAAAAGTAATTATTGTACTTTTTGTAATATATAACATATTTTATGACATATTTCACGCATAATTAGTCCGACTAATCATTTAATATTTAAGTTTATTATATGAATTCCGATAAATAATCATATCATCAACGACATTAAAGTTTACATACCGCAAGTACGGTTAATGTACTAAAAGACGAACAGATATAAAGTCTTGCGTAAGGACAGAGACCCATGAAGATAGGAGAGTACAAAACGTCATCTCTTTCCCTCTTGATAGTAATAACGTTCAGTGTAATGTTTAATGCTCAGCCCATCCAATCTCACATCGAATCTCCACAGGATAAATCAACTATCGTAATTGGTGGCGACTACAACTATCCTCCATACGAATTCCTTGATAAAGACGGTAGTCCAGCGGGTTACAATGTTGAACTCACACAGGCTATTGCTAAAACCATGGGGCTGGATGTTGACATAGTGCTTAGTCCATGGGGAGAGACTAGAGAGAAATTGTTGTCCGGTAAAATCGATGCCATACACGGGATGTTCTACTCAGAGGAACGCGAAAAAGTGGTTGATTTTTCATCCCCGCACGCCATTATCCATCACTCCATCTTTGCACGGAAAGATTCTCCTGAAATAGAATCGGTTGAGGATCTTCGAGGCAAAGAGATCATTCTCATGCGGGGCGACATCATGCACGACTACGCAGTTGAAAATAAACTTTCAAACAATATATTGTTGGTAGAAACACAAGCCAAAGCACTAAGACTTATAGCATCGGGAAAATATGACTTTGCTCTGATTGCAAAACTCCCTGGATTTCACTGGGTAAAAGAGTTGAAACTATCCAACATTACAACTGTTGGTAAACCTATAACACAGGAACAGTACTGCTATGCAGTCAGGGAAGGTAACGCAGAAATGTTAGCCTGGTTTAACGAAGGGCTTGCTATTCTTAAAAATACTGGAGAGTATGATCAAATATATAAAAAGTGGCTTGGTATAATGGAGCCTCGAGGTATTCCAAGGGGGACACTTATCAAATATTCTGCTCTGGTTATGATTCCTCTCTTTTTGTTGCTGGTGACTTCCATAATTTGGTCACAGACCCTAAGGAAAAAAGTTTCTACAAGAACAAGACATTTGGAAAGAGAAATCACTGCGCGCAAACAAGCAGAGAAGAAGATAAAAGAAACAAAAGATCATCTGGACAATATAATAGAAGGCTCAATAGATTGTATTGTTGCCACTAGTAGTGAAGGATACATTACCAGAACTAACAGTTCTTTTATGAAACTGCTTGGATATGAGAAAGAAGAGGTAACAGGTAAGCATATTGCTGAATTCTCACCAACCGAAGAGGGAACCTACGAATCTATTACAGGAGAATTAGTAAAGATAGATAAGGAGTTTTTTGAGATTGCAGAAACAATTATGACAAGGTTGTTTGAAGAGAAAAAGTTGTCGAACTTAGAATTCTACCTTATGCGCAAGGACAGGAAAGTGATTCCCGTTGAGGAGAATATAGTTTACTTATACGACGAGAAAGGAGATATGACAGGAGGAGTTGCTGTAATCAGAGACTTCTCTGAGAGAAGAAGGAAAGACAGAGAGATCAAAGAAGCAAGAATTTTCTAGAGAACGTTATCGAAAGCAGTATGGATGGAATACTTATTGTCGATGAGAAAGGTTGCATTCTCTCTTGTAACTCTGCAATGGAACAAATGAGTTGATTTAACAGGGAAGAGATAATTGGACAACATGCTTCCATCCTTACCATTGAAGATAAAGAATTGAAAGAAAAGATCCTAGAGAAGACAGCTGAATTATTCGAAAAAGGTTTTGCTGCCTATGAATCAACATTCAAATCCAAGGAGGAGAAATGCATTAACGTGGAATGCATTTCCTCAATGGTTAAGAATGAGAAAGGTGATTATATTGCTGGAGTATCTATCTTAAGAGACGTCACAGAAAGAAAAGAAATGGAAAACAAGCTTCTCCAATCAGAAAAGCTAAAATCCCTGGGAGAACTAGCAGGAGGAGTAGCTCACGACTTCAATAATGTCCTTGCTGCTATTTTGGGTAGAGCCCAGTTATTGAAAATGATTCTTGAACCTCCTCCAGGGAAAGAGGAAAAAAGGAAATCAGTGCTTCAACTGAAGAAAGGTCTGGAAGTTATTGAGCAGGCTTCCTTAGATGGAGCTGAAACG
>CAZOKO010000023.1:0-28557 GCA_964580455.1 uncultured Thermodesulfobacteriota bacterium
TTTTACTGATTTTAAGTCTTCAGATCACCCACACTCCTACACGATGACCCAAAAAAAGATTATGGTAAAGGTTTTGACAGCAGTAACTTATCGTGGACGCATTATCGCTTATTATTGCGAGCAGATGATCCCGCGGCAAGAGACTTTTATGTGGAAGAATGTGTCTTTGAACGTGAAGATTTTGACCGGGGGGCATTTAAATCCAAAGGCGGTTTTGATAAAATCAATAAGGTTTTCCAGGGCAACCTTACTAACGTTTTGGATGAAATTAATAACGCCCTTTACCCCGATGAAAGGAAATACGCCTAAATGCAATTTGAGCAATTAATCACCATAATTGAGCAGACAAGTCGAGGGCTTCAGAAAAAAGCGCTCACTTCCGTAAACCAGCTACTGGTCATCAGAAACTGGCTGATCGGGTTTTATCTGGTGCAGTTTGAGCAAAAGGGCGAAGATCGGGCAAAATACGGTGAAAAATTGCTTGAAACAATTGCCGAGGAATTGAAAAAAAAGAAACTTAAAGGATTGTCGAAAACCAATCTTAAAATATTTCGCCAGTTTTATGAAATCTATCCTCAGATTGGTCAGGCAGTGCCTGAAGAATCTATTCGGTCAATTGGTCAGCCACTGGCTGACCAATTCAGTGCGGAAAAAGGTCAGGCACTGCCTGACCAATCAGAAAAAAACAAGGAAATACAGACGGCTCCGCTACTTTTATTTCAACATTTCACCTTTACCCACTTCACTGAATTGATCAAAGTAAAAGATCCTCTCAAACGGGCCTTTTACGAGCAGCAGGCGATTAAAGGCAACTGGAGCTCCAGAGAGTTGAAACGCCAGATAGCGTCTTTGCTCCTGGAGCGAACCGGTCTTTCCAAAGATAAATCGGCGCTGCTTGAAGCTGTCCGGAATAATCAAGACAATATCAGCGTAGAAGAAACTATCAGAGATCCGTATGTGCTGGAATTCACTGGATTTAAGGAGCTGCCGGCCTATTCAGAATCTGATCTTGAAACCGCACTGTTGGATAAACTGCAGGATTTTCTGCTTGAACTCGGGCATGGGTTCTGCTTCGAGGCCCGCCAAAAGCGGATTACTATCGGCAATGAGCACGATCGGGTAGATCTGGTCTTTTACAACCGCATTTTAAAGTGCCATGTGCTGATCGATCTGAAAGTACGCGCCTTTTCCCATGCCGATGTCGGGCAAATGAACTACTACCTCAATTACTATAAAGAGAATATCATACACGCAACCGACAACCCTCCGGTTGGCATTATCCTGTGTACCGATAAGCATGAAATAAAAGTGGAATATGCAACCGCCGGTCTGGACAATCACCTTTTTGTTTCAAAATATTTGGTGGAATTGCCAAGCGCGGAGGAATTGAAAAAACTGCTGCATTCCGAAATCAGCTGATCAATACCTTTTTTTAAATTTTACCCTAACCCTTGGCGGGAGAGAAGCAGGGGTTGCATTATGAAGATGTTTGCTAATGAGAATCTATTTGACCCTATTATTGATCATCTAAGAAGCATTGGCCATGATGTGCTTAGCGTAAGAGAAGCGGGTCTTTCGGGAATATCTGATGATGAAGTATATCAGTTAGCTTGCAAAGAGAAGTATGTGATTATAACTATGGATTAGGATTTTAGCAGAATGTTCCGTTTCCCACCGAAATCCTGTGGGGGAATCATAGTGGTAAAAGTATACAGAAGGACAGTTGATGAAACCTTAAGTGTTCTTCGAGAAGATTAAAGAAGAAGATATCAGAAATAATCTTGTTATTATCACTCCGGAAGGAATTCGCACGCGGAGAACAAAGGAATAATTTTGTATGCTAATCATTTCATCATTAACATAATTTCTTTGCTTTTTATATCCCAAATCCCATTTCCCAAAGCTCACATCTCACATCCTACTTCTCATATCCCACATCCCGCATTCGGCATTTTACTTTCTGCTCTTTGCTTCTTAAATCCCACATCCCTGCTTTTAATATCCCTTGACAAACCTGCCTTGTATTATATATTTAGTCTGCTAAAAATAGTGATTTTTACGCTTATTTTTCTTATCCGATTTTCTATTCCATGTCATATTCCTGCAACCATATAACCACTCTAGCTTTCATTTTTTCATCTAAATCCGATTCTCGAAAACATAATGACCTGAGGTGTCAGGGTGGTGTGATATAATTTCAAGCCAATAGAATCTTAATGAGTTAGCAAAACTTTAAATAAATCTGGTAAAGGATATCTATGAACACTGATTTATCATTTATAACAAATGAAAAAAACCAAAGCTTGAAAAACAGATTTGAAGTCTTGATTAAAGATACTTCATTTTTTGACTGCCTTGTTGGCTACTTCTATTCCAGTGGATTTCATGCACTATACAAATCTTTGAAAAATACAGAAAGAATAAGAATTCTCATTGGTATCAGCACAAGCAGACAAACTTTCGAATTACTGGAAAACGCCAACAAACCAAAACAGCAACAAATTGATTTCTCGCACGCTGAAACCAAGCAGGAAGTTGAAAATCTTGTTCAAAAAGAAATGGAGGATTCTGAGGACAATAAAAAAGTCGAAGAAGGTGTGATTAAATTTATTGAATGGGTCAGAAGCAGAAAACTGGAAATAAGGGCTTATCCGTCACAGAATATACACGCCAAACTTTATATTATGACATTCACGGAAGGCGACAGGGATGCCGGACGCGTTATTACAGGCTCCAGTAATTTTACACAAGCCGGACTGGTTGACAATCTTGAATTCAACGTGGAATTGAAAAACAGAAGTGACTATGATTTTGCCAAAAATAAATTTGAGGAATTATGGAATAACGCTGTAGATATCAGCGAAAAATATGTTCAGACAATTCAGGGTAAGACTTGGTTGAGTCAAAATATCTCACCATACCAGTTATACCTGAAATTTCTCTACGAATATTTCAAGGATGAACTCAGCCAGACAGACGAAGTATTTGTTAAGTATCTCCCGCAGGAGTTTAAAAAGCTTGAGTATCAGGAGCATGCTGTTTTAAACGCAAAAAAGATACTTCTGGAATACGGCGGCGTTTTTATCTCCGACGTTGTGGGTCTGGGAAAAACATATATTTCAGCAATGCTGGCAGGTCAACTGGACGGCAGAACACTTGTTATCGCCCCACCGGTGCTTTTGGAAAAATCAAATCCTGGCTCCTGGCCAAATGTTTTTTCAGACTTCAGAGTCTCGGCAGATTTTGAATCACTCGGTAAACTGGATGACCTGTTGGCCAGGGGGACAGACAAGTACACAAATATTATCATAGATGAGGCTCACCGTTTTCGAACCGAAACAACAATTACCTATGAGAAACTGGCGGAAATATGTCGCGGTAAAAGAGTTGTCCTGGTAACTGCAACTCCTTACAATAATACTCCAAATGATATTCTGAGTCTTCTTAAGCTGTTTCAGAAAGCCAAAAAAAGCACTATCCCCAATCTGCCTGATCTGGAAGCATTTTTTAACAGTCTGATCAAAAAAGTTATAAAACTTGACAGAAAGAAAGACTATAGCGAATACATAAAAACTGTAAAAGCAAACGCACGAGAAATACGTGATAAAGTTCTTAAATATTTAATGGTGCGCAGAACCAGGACAGAAATTGAAAAATATTTCAGCAAAGACATAAAAGAACAGGGCCTCAAATTTCCAGATGTTAAAAAACCGGAGCCACTATTCTATGAACTAAATGACGAAGAAGACGCTATTTTCAATAAAACCATCGATCTGATTGCCAATAAATTCAAATACGCCCGTTACATGCCCATGCTCTATTATGAAGGCAAAATTACACAGCCTGAAGAATTAGCTCAAAAAAATATGGGTAAATTTATGAAAATCCTGCTTGTCAAACGGCTGGAAAGCAGTTTCTTTGCATTTAGAAATTCAGTGGACAGATTCCTGCATTCCTACGAAATGTTCATAAAAGAGTTGGACAACGGCAATGTTTATGTAAGTAAAAAACACACCAACAAGATATTCGAACTACTTGAAAACGACGATGACGAGGCAGTCCAGCGATTAATAGATGAAGGCAAGGCGGATAGATATGAGAGCAAAGATTTCAGAAAGGAGCTCAGAGGCGATTTGCAGCATGACCATGACATACTTATGGAAATCAAAAAGCTTTGGCAGAAAGTCAACCGTGATCCGAAGCTCATAAAATTCATAAACGAACTATCAAAAAATGGAGTCTTAAAAAACAATCATCTTATTATTTTTACAGAATCAAAGGAAACAGCTAATTATCTATTTAAAAACATAAATAATGAATATCCTCACAATGTGCTTTTGTTTACAGGAGGTTCAGGCGAGTCTGTTCGCAATAAAGTAATCGAAAACTTTGACGCCAGAGCCCGACACCCCAAAGAAGATTATCGAATACTTGTCTCCACCGAAGTTCTGTCAGAAGGTGTAAACCTGCATCGTTCAAATGTGGTGATTAATTATGATATCCCCTGGAACCCAACCAGAATGATGCAGAGAGTGGGGCGCATTAACAGAGTTGATACACCCTTTGACGTTATCCATACCTTCAATTTTTTTCCCACCATACAATCCAACGACCAGATAAAGCTTAAAGAAGCGGCAGAAGGGAAAATCAATGCCTTTTTAACACTGCTCGGTGGCGATGCTGAGCTTTTAACCGAAGGAGAGCCTATAGGTTCACACGAGTTGTTTAACCGATTGATTTCAAAGAAAACACTGGAAGGCGAGGATGATGTTGGGGAAAGCGAACTTAAATATCTTCAGGTTATCCGTGATATCCGCGAAAAGGAACCTGACCTTTTTGAAAAAATAAAACGCCTTCCCAAAAAAGCACGCACAGCAAAGCTTAACAATGATTTTACACAATCACTTATAACCTACTTCAGGCGTGGGAAACTGCAGAAGTTTTTTATGTCACAGTATAAGAAGGTAGCAGAAGAACTTGATTTTATATCAGCGGCAAAACTGCTTGAAAGCCAGCCTGATGAAAAAAGGAAGAATCTCCCCGGAGAAATTTATGACCTCCTGGACAAAAACAAGGAAGCCTTTATTATCGCTACAACCGAAGAAATGGTTGAACCTCAAAAAGGAAGGGGACGCGACAGCACTGCCAATATCCTGAGAATTCTAAAAGCAACTATGAAAAACACTCAGAAATTAACCGAAGACCAGGAGCTTTATCTGAAAAAAGCATTAACCCAGCTTGAAGAAGGCGGGTTGCCCAAACAGACGGTAAAGGAAACATTAAAAGCCCTGGGTGCGCTAAAAGATGAACTGATAAATCCTTTCAAGGTGTTGGCAGTGCTCCAGAGTAAAATACCAGAAAGGCTGCTGGAAAGTCATTATGCCGAGCAGCACCCAGCAGTATTCGGTAAGCGGGAAGTTATTTTATCATTGTATTTATCAGGTGAATAATTATGGATAAACAACAGGCACAGCAAACCATCAGAGATACCTTTGAAAAGCCTTTTGATAAAAGCAGTTTTACCGGATTTATAAAAAACCTTCTTAACAGGATTGATGATGCTCCTTTCACTTACCAGGGAAAGTACATTCCAGACGCCTATAAACAATACATAAAAACACTGGAGCGTATCGGCAAATTCAGCGACGGGGAAAACAGCATTGATATTCTTATAATAACTCTTCAGAAAGAGACTTCCCTCGAACGCGCCCGCACCATGCAGAGGAATTTTATCGCCTGGTATTTAAACGGCAGCCGAGGCGGAGAGATGAAAGACGCTGCGCTTGCCGCCTTTGTATCTCCAGGCAAAGAGGACTGGCGGTTTTCATTGGTAAAGATGGATTATAAGTTTGAACAGTCAAAATCTGGCAGGATGAAAGTGAAAGAGGAGTTCACCCCTGCCCGGCGCTGGTCGTTCCTGGTGGGTGCAAATGAAAAAAGCCACACAGCCCAGAGTCGGCTGGTGAAGATTTTAGCGGATGACGAAAACAACCCGACATTTGAAGAACTTGAACAGGCATTCAATATCGAAACCGTCACCAAAGAGTTTTTTAAAGAGTACCGTGAGCTATTCCTTCGCACAAAGGAAGAACTGGATAAGATTCTTAAAAAAGACAAAAAAATCAAGGCTGATTTTGAGGCTAAGGGCGTTGATACTGTAAACTTTGCCAAGAAACTGCTGGGACAGATAATATTTCTTTATTTTCTGCAGAAAAAAGGCTGGTTCGGCGTGGGCCGTGATGATAATTGGGGCACTGGTTCAAAACAATTCCTGCGTGAATTATTTGAGAAAATACATGGCGATTATAATAATTTTTTTAATGATATTTTGGAACCACTTTTTTATGAAGCCCTGCGCATCGACCGAAGTCATGACGATGGTTATTACAGCCGTTTTGATTGTAAAATACCCTTCTTAAACGGAGGTCTTTTTGACCCCATCGGCAATTACGACTGGGTTCATACCGATATTATTATTCCCGATAAGCTTTTTTCCAACAATACTAAAACAAAGGAAGGCGATACAGGAACGGGAATTCTTGATGTTTTTGACCGCTACAATTTTACGGTAAAAGAGGATGAGCCTTTGGAAAAGGAAGTGGCAATTGACCCGGAGTTATTGGGTAAAGCCTATGAAAAATTCAATGCCATCCGCCCGGATAATTATGCTGAATTTAAAAAGGCATTAAAGAGCGGAAAGACAGGCGAGGAAAACAAATTCAATAAAAAGTTTGGCGTCTATTACACCCCGCGTGAGATTGTCCACTATATGTGCCAGCAGAGTTTGATTAATCATCTTGATACAGCAGTTAATGCTCATAAAGAATCAATAATTGCAAAACCGGCTGTTCAAAAGAAATTATTTGGCCCTCAAAAACCTGTGCAATTAACACTTTCTTCGGATTCATATAAGCCTGTCATTCCTAAAGGAGATATTGAAAAGCTGATACACATCGGCGAGCAGGTAAGCGAGAACGAGGCAAGAGTATTGAGCAAAGGAAAGGAAACAAAAACCTATTCCCATCAACTGCCGGAAAGCATCCGAAAAAATGCTAAACAGATTGATGAAAAACTGGCGGAAATTACAGTCTGCGACCCAGCCGTAGGATCAGGTGCTTTCCCTGTGGGCATGATGAGCGAGATTGTAAAGACCAGAAATGTGCTTACGCCTTTTTTGTCATTGCGAGGAGCGCAAGCGACGAAGCAATCTCAATTTAATGACAACCGCACCGTTTATAATTTCAAACGTCGGTGCATTGAGCACTCCCTTTACGGCGTGGACATTGACCCGGGCGCAGTGGAGATTGCCAAACTGCGGCTGTGGTTGTCGCTGGTGGTGGATGAGGATGATATTAAAAATATCAAGCCGCTGCCGAATTTGGACTATAGGATTATGCAGGGTAACAGCTTGATTTCCGAATTTATGGGAATTAACTTCGATGATGATGAAAATAAAAACCTAAAAAGAAACATTGAAGATTTAGATATAGAAATAATGGAACTTGATAAACAGATTAAAGACAAAGAAAAGGAATTTTTAAAATATTACAATAAATTTAATGAAAAAGATCAGAATATATCAAATAAATTGGAAGAACTTACAAACAGAAAAAACAACTTAAAAAGAGAGCGAACTAAGTTAATCAACAAGTTAAATAAACCTCTATATGAGGATTCTGTGACTATTTATATTGTCAGTGAATTTCAGAAAAAGAAAAATAACTTTTTAAATGAATCAAATGTATTGCGAAAATCAAAACTGAGAGAAGAAATTGATGAACTGTTGATAAAAATCTTTGAAGCTAAACTGAAAAGGCAGAAAGCGGATTACTTCAATAGGTCGAAGAACATTGAAAACAAATATTCAATATTACAAAACGAAAAGCATAGGAATGAATACATCAAACATGAAAAGGAGAAACTATATAAAGAATCCGGCTTTGACCTTGAATCTGCGGAAAAACAATTAAAGGAATTCAACAGCGGCAAAAAGATTAAACCCTTTTTCCTGTGGAATCTTTATTTTTCTGAGGTGTTTCATCACAAAGGCGGGTTTGATGTGGTGATTGCCAATCCGCCATATTTGAGAATACAGGAAATTCAGAAGAACGATCCGCAATTAGCCACTAGCCTTAAGAATAGTTTTTTATCAGCTTCAGGTAGTTTTGATATTTATGCGTGTTTTGTTGAGCTTGCGATTAGGCTGATCCGTAACAAAGGCAACATATCGTATATTCTGCCACATAAATTCTTTCAAGCTACATTCGGAAAGAATCTCAGACAGTTGATTTCTTCGAAAAGAATGCTGAGACAGATTGTTGATTTTGGGAGCAGCCAGGTATTTGAAAACGCAACAACCTATACTTGTCTGTTGTTTTTGTCGCATCGAAACGATAGCTTTAAATTCGCTGAATTAAAACCCGATACAATAATAACTGATCTCCCTGAAGTTTTCGAACTCATCAGCCGCAATGACGAAACAGAGACGGATAAAGTTGCCACTAAAATAATATCCAATAATGGAGTCATAGAAAAGGAATGGCACTTCTCTGCTGGTCATGCCAGCGAAATATTGTCCAAACTAAGGACGCAGCCTCGAACCCTTGCTGATGTTTGTGAGAAAATTTTTGTTGGTTTGCAAACAAGCGCAGACAAAATCTATTTCCTTGAGCACATTACTGAAAAAGATGGTGTAGTTACTGCTTATTCAAAATCATTGAACAAAGAAATAACAATTGAGAAAGGCTTTGTAAAACCTCTTTTAAAAGGCGCGGATGTTCATCGTTACTTGACGCTTACACCAAATATATGGAGCATTTTCCCCTATAAAATTGAGAAGGCTAAAGCAATACTTTATTCGCAAAATGAAATAAAAAAGTGCTTTCCAATGGCGTGGAAATATTTGCTTAAAAATAGAAAGGAACTGGAAAACAGGGAACATGGGAGAATGGCGCATGAGCAATTTTATGCTTACATATATCCAAAAAATCTAACTGAATTTGAAAGAGAGAAGATTGTAACGCCGGACATTGCTTCTGGCTGCCAAATGTCTCTTGATGATAAAGGAATATATCATACAACCACAATTTACAGTTTTGTTTTTAAGAAAAACCCTAATGTATCAATTAAATATTACTTGTCATTGCTTAATTCAAAATTGTTGTGGTATTTTGTGACATCGACTGGTTCTATATTAAGAGGCAACTTTTTTCGATTTAAAACAAATTATCTGATGCCTTTCCCTATTCCTTCGGAACTTTCCCAAGCTGACCAACAGCCTTTCATTACCCTTGTCAATCGCATCCTCGCCATTACCAAAGCCGAAGATTACCTACAAAACCCCCAAAAACAAGTCAAAGTAAGAGCACTTGAAGCCGAAATTAACCTCCTTGTTTACAAACTCTACGGCCTGACCGGGGACGAAATAGCAATTATAGAGGGTGTAAAGAAGTAAACTCACAAAAAGGATTAATATGTTTTTATCAGAAGTAAAAATTTGGAACTTTAGAAAATACGGATCTGGTGATGACGGTGCTCCCGGATTACATCTAAAGCTTAACAAGGGGTTAAATTTACTTGTTGGCGAAAATGATTCAGGCAAAACGGCTATTGTTGATGCAATAAAATTCGTTTTACAAACGCAAAGTTATGATTATCAGTGGTTAGAGGAAGAAGACTTTTTTCTACCACCTGGGATAGAATCGAAAAATGCGAATAGAGCAAAATCGTTTAAGATAGAATGTATATTTCGCGGTTTTGATGCTGAAAATAATGAAGCAGCTAACTTCTTAGAATGGCTTGGGATTGAAAAAGATTGTAATGGTAATGACCGGTATTTCCTAAAAGTTACTCTTAATTCTGAACGGAAGGATAGAAAAATTACATATGACATGAAGGCTGGTCCAGATGCCGAAGGAACTCAACTTGATGGAGCCGCAAGGGACTTTCTAAGAGTAACCTACCTTAAGCCTCTAAGGGATGCTGAAAGCGAACTTATTCCAGGAAGAAGATCCCGATTAGCTCAAATTCTAAAAAGCCATGAGGCTTTTTCTTCAGTTCCAGAGGTGGAACATCCAATTACCAAAATTGCTGAAAGTGCTAATAAACAAATTGAAGGTTACTTCCGAGGGAAAGATAATAACAATAATGATATTCAAGACCAGTCTGGTAAAAAGTTGCTGTCAGATATAAATGAATATTTGAAAGAGTTCTTCACAGAAAATGAAATTAACAAAATCGCTAATTTTACGATTTCCGGTCAGAGCTTGTCGGGTATTTTAGAGAAGCTTATTCTTGATTTGGCTGAAGGAAATTCGGGCTTGGGTTCTTATAACCGGCTATATATTGCTACAGAATTACTGCTCTTAAAGCGGACTAACTATTACGGCATGAAACTTTTATTGATTGAAGAAGTGGAGGCTCATTTACATCCACAAGCGCAATTGAGATTAATCGAATATCTACAGAATGAGATAGCGGAGAGATCTGCTGTTCAAATAATAATGACAACCCATAGCCCTAATTTGGCTTCAAAAGTTAAGCTTGATAATCTTATAATTTGTAAAGGTGACAAAGCGTTCCCTATGGGAAGTGATTTTACCGAATTGAAAAAAGGAGATTATCTATTTTTGGAGCGTTTCTTAGATGTTACAAAAGCTAATTTATTCTTTGCACAGGGGATTATTTTAGTTGAGGGTGATGCAGAAAATATTTTGATTCCGGTTATAGCAGATATTCTTGGCAAGCCGTTTACTAAACATGGTGTATCAGTCGTGAATGTTCAAAGCACGGCTTTCTTGAGGTATTCAAGAATTTTCAAAAGAAGGTCAGGCAAAGGAATAGGTGTTAAGGTAGCTGTGGTAACCGATAACGACATTAAACCCGATTCAGGACTTACACAAGAGCAGATTAAAGAAAAAAGAACAGAGAAAGAAGCAAAATACAATGGGCAAGACGTAAGGACTTTCATTTCACCAGATTGGACTTTGGAATATGATATTGCTTTGAGCGGACTTAAGAAAGAGTTTTATACTGCCGTATTGCGGGCAGAGAAAATCAAAAATAGTGATACTTACGGTCTGACACCTAAAAAAATCACAGAAGTAAAACAAAAGGTTGAGACTGATTTTACTACTTGGACTTCAGATCATAGAACAGAGCAAGAAATTGCAGAAATTATTTATAAAGATAACATGCTTGATAAAAGGATTTCCAAGGCAATCGTAGCTCAATGCTTTGCGGCGTTACTCAAAGAATGTGAAGAAATAAAAGAACGGATTGAAGTTGACGAGAAATTGAAATATCTCGTGGATGCCATTAAATATGTTGCGGAATGACAAATGCGAATAATCATTACCAATGACGATATTTCTTGGGCAGAAAATATTCTTTTACCGCCCGGTGAGCACTTTGATGAGGAGCGGCAGGCAGTAATAAGATGTTTAGAAACAAAAGATATTCTCGCGTGTCCTGGTAGCGGAAAAACAACGGCTTTGCTTGCTAAGTTGTTGATTTTGTCTCGGAAAATGCCACTTGAAAACAATAGGGGTATTTGCGTATTAACTCACACAAATGTGGCTATAAATGAAATAAAAAGCCACGCTTACTTTGCTTCTCAAAAACTCTTTAATTACCCAAATCATTTTGGAACAATCCAAAGTTTCGTGGATAAATATCTTGCGATACCAGCTTATATATTAAGATTTAATAAGAGGCCTATGTATGTTGATAATGAGGTTTTTAATTCGGTTATCGAGAGAAGCTACAACACCTTGTATGCCGCAAGAACTTGGCTTGATAGAAAGAGAGAAGGGGGATTGGAATATCTTCAAAGGCTACGGTTTAATAAAGACAACTTCTGTATTTCTCCAAAAATCGATAAGCAAGCATTTATAGATGTTAATACACCAACCTATAGAGAAATCAATAGCTTAAAACTGCGAATACTTGATTGGGGCTATTTGTGTTACGAAGATGCCTATTCGTTGGCATTCGAGTACATTAGAGAACATCCCGGTATCCGAGACACTTGCAGGACGCATTTTCTACCACGAACTAGAGGGCTTCTCACTGGATGAGATTGGAGTTGAAAATCATACGCGGCTGTGGCTTCGGGGTGGATTTCCCCGGTCGTACATGGCCCGCTCTCATGCTGATAGTAATGAATGGCGCCGAGGATTTATTCGAACCTTCTTGGAGAGAGATCTGCCCCAGCTCGGTATCACTATTCGTTCAGCCACACTGCGACGTTTTTGGTCCATGCTCGCCCACTATCACGGCCAGACATGGAACGCGTCAGAATTCGCACGTTCATTTGGTGCTGCAGACACGACAGTCCGGAACTATCTCGATCTGCTAACATCAGCGCTGGTAATTCGTCAGTTACCACCCTGGTATGAGAACATTTCCAAGCGACAGGTCAGAGCACCCAAGGTATATGTTGCCGACAGCGGAGTGTTACATACACTGCTCAACCTCAGATCCATAAAAGATCTGGAAGGACATCCGAAAGTAGGAGCTTCGTGGGAAGGCTTTGTCCTGGGTCAGGTCATCCGTAGATTGAAAGTTAGAGCAGAGGAATGCTTCTTCTGGGCAACACACGGAGGCGCCGAATTAGACCTTCTTGTCATTAGAGGTAAGTTGCGACTTGGATTCGAAATCAAGCGGACGAGTTCTCCCCGAATCACACCTTCAATGCGGAGCGCATTATCCAACCTTAAGCTTAAACATTTGGATGTTATACACGCTGGTGAGCAGACGTTTTATATAGATAAGAAAATCCGGGCAGTCGCTCTATCGCGTTTGCTAGAAGATATTAAACCTATCCGCTAAAGGAAAGAAAGGGGTAGTAATCAAAAGGAGCCAGACAAGGGTTTTGAGATTTTTTAGTTAATAATGCGAGATCAGGAAGGTAAAGACAAGCCCTTTTGTATTGATTTTTTTTGTTAACCAGAAACACTTATGCCTGAGGAATAATACCCCGTTGGGGATATTTTCCCCAGACGCTTAAGCGAACCATGGCGTAAAAAGTTTAGAGAGCTAAAGTAGTAAATATCAGACAATTTTTATATCCAGAGAATTATAATTATTGTTAAAAAGAGTAGGTATAAATACCACTGCTTGTTCGCTCTTTATTCACTTTAAATTTTAGGCACTTTAGATCACTGAAGTTATTGGGCACATTTTCCTCACTTCCCTCTTTCCCATCTATCCATAATCTTCTCCCATTTGCTTGACCCCATATCTCCTAACAAACTGATTATGTGCAATTTTTTGCTTATCTATGGATATTTTAGTATGTTCGTTTGCTGTTGGTATGTCTTTTGTAATGGTTAAAGTTTGCAATTGACAAAGGAATCTATCAGCGTGTAGCGATTATGGAAAGGGAAAAGAAAATTCTCATAGTTGAGCCGGACCCTGTAATGTCGAAAAAACTCTCTCAAATTTTTCAAAAAGAGAGTTTCGTGGCAAATATGACAGAACGTGCCTCAGAGGCTATAAGAAAGATTCAAGAAGAGCATGTCTCTGTTCTGGTTCTGGATGTGGGAGTGAAAGATGTAGCCTGGGACGAAGTGGTTCCCATAGTGAGAGGGCTTGACCCAAATTTGCCCATTATTATGACTTCAGCCCACAACACACCGGAGTTGGAAGCCAACATACTTCGCCAAAAGGCTTTTTACTATCATGTGAAATCCTTTGGGACGGAAGATTTAATACTGGCAGTTCGAAATGCTGTCGAGAGACCAGCAACCCATGGATAATTAATCCCTCAGAGAAGAGGAGGTGTCATGCGTTTTCAGGAATTTTTAGATACGACCCAGTTTTTAATGATTGCAGAATTGGAAGCTCCGAAAGGGGTGGACACTTCTGACCTTTTGAGGATTGCCGATACCCTGCGGGGTCGGGCAAATGCAGTATTGGTGCCGGAAATGAGCGGAGCCATCATGAGGATGGGATCTGTCGGAGCTTCCTGCCTTTTAAAACAGAAGGGGATCGAGGCTATAGTAAGTATGAATTGCAGGGACCGCAACAGGCTGGCACTTCAGGCCGATATGCTTAGTGCTTTTTCATTAGGACTGGAAAATTTGTCAATAAGTGAGGGGGATGAAATCAAAAGTGGTGATCACATTGAGGCCAAGCCGGCAAACGACCTTAATGTGCTAGGACTGTTAGAAGCCATTAAAAAATTACACAAGGGAATAGACCTGGCGGGGAATGACCTCACGGGTATTCCTAAGTTTTGTGTCGGATCGGAGGTGAATGCCGGACTGGAGGGGGGAGCCCTCGAAATAGAGATTATGGAGATGGAGAAAAAGATAAGGGCAGGGGCAAATTACTTTTTCACCCCCACCATGTATGACCTAAAGAAATTAGAGAATTTTATGAAAAAAGTGGCTCCCTTTAAGGTTCCCATCTTTCCGCGGGTCACGATCCTTAATTCGGTGGGTATGGCCCGGTTCATGTGCCGACACATGGATGGCGTGCTGATCCCCGAAGAGGTGATTAACCGATTGGGCAAAGCCCCGGACAAACAAAAAGAGGGGATTGCCATTGCAGCAGATACCATCAGGAAGCTTCGTGATATGTGCCGGGGGGTTCTGCTTGTTGCTATCGGTGGACAGGAGAGGATTTCAGCAGTGCTGGACCAGGTGGGAGCTTAAGACGGGAAGGAACAGGATGGAGCAAAAAGGAGATAAACTTTTCAAGGATATTGTGATTGAGTCGGCCGGCGAAGAAATCTATGACTGTTATCAGTGCTATAAATGCTCGGCCGGTTGTCCGGTCTCTTTTGATATGGATCTGCTTCCTCATCAGGTGATCAGATCGGTGGTGTTCAATCAGAAGGAGCGGGTGTTATCTTCCAGGACGATTTGGGTCTGCGCAACGTGTGAAACCTGTACGACTCGTTGTCCCAATGAAATAGAGATTGCAAAAGTGATGGATGTCTTAAGGCAGATTCATCAAGAAAGTGGCCAGCAAGCAAAGGAACCGAAAGTTCCCATATTCCATAAAGCCTTTCTCGATTCCATCAAGAAGACAGGTCGGGTCCACGAATTGACCATGATTCGAAATTATACTCAAAAGAGCGGGGAGTTTAAGGAAAAGCTCAAAACAGGGGAATGGAAGAACGATGTGAAACTGGGAATAAAAATGTTTTTGCGTGGCAAGCTTAAGGTTATGCCTCCTAAATGTGGTGGGGTTAAGGACGTGAGAAAAATATTTGAACAGGCAAAGGAGCATAAAAAAGCATGAAGGTTTCCTTCTTTCCCGGCTGCTCACTGGAAGGTACGGCACGGGAATATGGTGAATCCATAGAGGGTGTTTGCGAGAACCTCGACATAGAACTTCAAGAATTATCGGGCTGGAGCTGCTGTGGTGCAAGTTCTGCCCACTCAACCAGCGAGTTTCTATCCATTGCGCTTCCGGCCAGAAATCTATCCATAGCTGAACGATCGGATCAAGATTTGGTTACACCCTGTGCCGCCTGCTTCAGTCGTTTTAAATCAGCAGAGAAGGTTTTAACCGGTGAATCAAAGATCGATGTGGGCATTTCTTTTAAGGGGAAGGTAAGCATCCTTCATATGCTGGAGTTTCTCTGCCGGGAAGAATTCCGCAAGGATATTGAAAGGAATATAAAGAGACCTCTTGAAAACTTGAAAGTGGTGAATTATTACGGCTGCCTGCTGGTTCGGCCCCCGCGGGTGACCGATGCCAGAAATTGGGAAGACCCGCAAGATATGGATGTGCTCATGTCTCAACTGGGCGCTGAAAGTGTTTTCTGGCCATACAAAACGGAGTGCTGTGGCGGAAGCCTGGTTTTAACCAATCTTGATATCATTCACCGATTGACTGGTCGGTTATTGGATATGGCAAAAGAAGCGGAAGCGGATTGCCTGGTTACCGCATGTCCTCTTTGCCAGGCCAACCTGGATACCAGGCAGGAAGAGATAGGTAAAGAAAAGGGGATCGGATACGACATCCCCGTTTTCTATTTTACCGAACTGATGGGATTGGCTTTTGGGAATAAAGGGGTTGGAAAGTGGCTTTCCCGCCACCTGGTGGATCCAAGGCCACTGCTTGAGTCGAAGAGACTGATCTGATGAAAAGATTGAGGGATTAAGGAATTTAGGAATTGTGGATCGAGAATCAAAAAGTTGTCTTTAATCCCTGAATTCCCGAATCCCTCAATTCCTAAATTAAACATTGGAGTTATTGATGAACCCTATTGAAGAACAAGGTAATAAAAAAAGCAGTTCACCTCCAGTTGGTGCGGTGATGGTTGTCGGAGCCGGGATTGGAGGCATGCAGGCCTCTCTGGATCTGGCCAACAGTGGATTCAAGGTCTATTTAGTTGAGAAAGAGCCTGCCATCGGTGGAAAGATGGCTCAGCTGGATAAGACGTTTCCCACTAATGACTGCTCCATGTGTATTATTTCTCCCAAGCTGGTGGAGTGTGGGGGGCATCCCAATATTGAGAATCTTACCTATTCAGACCTCATGGATCTCAAAGGGGAGCCTGGTCATTTTAAGGTTTCCATCAAAAGGAGGGCAAGGTCGGTCGATGAGTCGCTCTGTACGGGTTGCGGCGAGTGTACCAACCAGTGTCTGGTAAGAAACAGGGTTTATCTTGATGTTAAGGTGGTTGAACCGGTCTTGCCGGAAGACGATCGAATGGCGGTTGATGAAATTCTGGATAAACACAAAAAAAGCAGGAGCCCCTTAATCCCCGTCCTTCAGGACATAAACAGCCACTTCAACTATTTGCCGCCGCCCGTTCTTAAATATGTCGCGTACAAACTGAATGTCTCACTTGCCCACATCTTAAGGGTGGCTACGTTCTACGCCTTCTTTAGCCTGGAACCCCGCGGGAAGCACATAATCAGTGTCTGTATGGGTACGGCATGCCACGTACGGGGAGGGGAGAGGATTTTAGAGAAACTGGAAGATGAATTGGGCATCAAGCACGGCCAAACCACCGAGGATAAAAAATTCAGTCTGGAGATGGTACGTTGTATCGGGTGTTGTGCCCTGAGCCCTGTCATTCGGATGGACGAGCGCGTCTATTCCCGGGTACGTTATAACACGGTTATGGATGTCGTTTCGAAGCACGGATGAGGAGAAACACAGATATGCCCCTTCTAACGAAGAAAGATCTGGATGAAATAAAGGAGAAAGGTCTTAAATCAAGTTATCCCGAAAAGACCAAGGTTGCCGTTGGCATGTCCACCTGCGGAAGGGCATCTGGTGCGGAAGAGGTGCTTCAAGCCATCGAAAAAGAGGCCCGTTCTCTTGGCCTTGACATCCTGGTGACCTCTACCGGATGTATGGGGCTCTGTCAGAGAGAACCCCTGGTTGACGTCATAAAACCCGGATGGCCGAGAATCGTCTATCAACAGATGGACGTTAAGAAATCCAAAGAGATGGTTGCCGCACTTGCTGAGAATAAGATAATCCCCAAGTACGCACTTTGCAAAATTGAAGAAGAACCTCACCTGTTTGAACAGGCGACCCATGCCTATAAACTGAACGGATTGCCTGAAGGTATCGGAAAGGTTCCCCCTTATAAAGACGTTCCATTTTTTGGAAAACAAAAAAAGAGGGTGCTCCAGGGTTGCGGGACCCTAAACCCGGATAAGGTTGAGGACTACATCGCCTTCGGCGGATACACTGCCCTCTTTAAGGCATTAAAAGAGCTTAATCCAAAAATGGTTATTGATGAAGTTAAAACATCCGGTTTAAGAGGTCGGGGGGGAGCAGGATTTCCCACCGGAATGAAATGGAATTTCTGTCGAGAGGCAAAGGGGGAGCCAAAGTATGTGATATGCAATGCCGACGAAGGGGACCCGGGTGCCTATATGGACCGTAGCATCCTTGAGGGCAGCCCCCACCAGGTAATTGAGGGAATGATAATAGGGGCCTATGCGATTGGTGCCAGATATGGGGTTGTGTATGCCCGGGCCGAGTATCCCCTTGCCATAGAGAAGCTCACCCTTGCCCTGGAACAGGCGCGCGGTCTCGGATTGCTGGGAAATGATATCCTTCATTCCGGCTTCGATTTTGATGTTTCAATAGAGCGTGGTTCAGGGGCTTTTGTGTGCGGTGAGGAGACGGCACTTATCGCCTCCATCGAAGGCACTACGGGTGAGCCCAGGCAGCGACCGCCTTTCCCCGCCCAAAAGGGGCTCTGGGAAAAACCCACCAACATCAACAACGTTAAAACCTGGGCCAATATTCCCCTTATCATTGCCCGTGGCGCGGACTGGTTCAAAGAGATTGGGACGGAGAAGAGCAAGGGAACGATGATCTTCTCTATGGTGGGGAAGGTTAAGATGAATGGTTTGGTAGAAGTTCCCATGGGAATGACCCTCAGGGAACTGGTTTTCGATGTCGGGGGAGGCGTGCCGGATAAGCGGGCGTTTAAGGCGATACAGACAGGTGGACCTTCCGGAGGTTGCATACCGGATTCTCTCATGGATTTGCCCGTTGACTATGACAAGCTGGCAGAGGTGGGTTCGATTATGGGTTCCGGTGGTATGGTGGTCATGGATGAGACGGCCTGTATGGTTAATGTTGCCAAATACTTTCTTGCCTTCACCAAAGACGAGTCCTGCGGGAAGTGTACACCCTGCCGTGAAGGTACCAAAAGGATGCTCGACATACTGACCGATATTACTGAGGGCCGCGGGAGAGAGGGCGACATTGAACTCCTTGAGGATATGGGCAGGATCATTATCGATTCCGCCCTCTGTGCCCTGGGAGGAACCGCACCCAACCCTGTCTTGACGACCATCCGCTATTTCAGGGATGAGTATGAAGAGCATATCAAAAACAAGCGGTGTCCGGCGGGTGTATGCAAGGGGTTGTTTGAATTTTTTATTGACCCGGAGACGTGTGTGGGTTGCGGCCTGTGTTTTAGAGATTGTCCAAGCCAAGCCATTACCGGTGAGAAAAAGAAAGCACACACGTTGGATGCTGCCAAATGTATCCAGTGCGGCATATGCAGGGAGACTTGCCCATCCAATGCTGTAAGGGTTAAATAGATGGTGTCGGGTGGTGAATAGGGAGCGAACGATCGATGGTTAATCTAACAATTGATGGTAGAAAGGTTGAGGTAGAAGAGGGCACCACTGTCCTTAAGGCGGCAGAAAAACTGGGTATTAAGATACCAACCCTTTGCTATTTTGAGGCCCTTACCCCTCAGGGTGCCTGCAGGCTCTGTGTGGTTGAGATCGTCGGCGGTGCGAGAAGAGGACTGTCCGCATCCTGTGCCTATGTGGTGGAGGAAGGACTTGAGGTAAAGACGGATTCAAAGCGGGTCATTGAAGCAAGAAAACTGGTTATCGAACTACTCCTCTTGCGCTGTCCGGATGTACCAAAGATACGGGAGTTGGCCGAAGAGATTGGAATCGATCGGGCAAGGTATGAGCGATTTAAACCGGAGGAAGAAACATGCATCTTATGTGGACTCTGTGTGCGTGTGTGTCAGGAACTGATGAAGGTCGGTGCCATCAACTTTGTCAACCGTGGCTCCAGCCGAAAGGTATCCCCGCCATTTGATGAGTACTCGAGTGTGTGTGTTACCTGTGGGGCTTGTGAGGTGGTCTGCCCTACCGGGGCCATTCATCTTGATGAAATTACCAAAAACATACCGAGGCCCATAGAAGCCGATTTCGATGAGCGATTGGCCACAAGGCCTTCTATCTATCTGCCATTTCCTCAGGCCGTCCCCAAAGTGCCGGTTATCGATCGGCAAACATGCATGCACTTCTTAAATGATGCATGTGGGGCATGTGAGAGCTTTTGCGGGACCAAGGCCATTCAATATGACCAGGAAGATGAGGTGCGCGAACTTGAGGTGGGGTCTGTCATCCTCTCCCCCGGCTTTGAACTCACGAACCCCTCGTTAAGGGACGAGTATGGATACAGTAGTTACCCCAATGTGGTAACCAGCATGGAGTTTGAGAGGATTCTTTCCGCATCCGGCCCCTATCAGGGACACATCCAACGTCCCTCCGATAACTCCGATCCTGAAAAAATCGCCTGGATTCAGTGTGTGGGATCCCGGGATCAATCCTGCAATAAGGGTTACTGTTCTTCCGTCTGCTGCATGTACGCGACAAAAGAGGCCATCATTGCCAAGGAACATGCACCCGAGATCAAACCCACCATATTTTACATGGACATGAGGGCCTATGGGAAGGGGTTTGATCAATATTATGAGAGGGCGCGGGATGATTATGGCATTCGTTATATTAAATGTCAGGTTTCAAAGATCGTGGAGAAACCGAAATCAAAGAATTTGATGATTGCCTTCATTGATGAAGAAGGGAAGGTGGTGGAAGAAGAATTTGATCTGGTGGTGCTCTCCCTGGGGATGACGCCGTCCACGTCTTCCCGCGAACTGGCTGAAAAACTGGGTATCGAAACGGATTCCTACGGTTTCTGTCAGACGGATTCGTTAAGCCCCGTAAAAACTTCGCGGCCGGGAGTTTTTGTGTGCGGGGCCTTTGAGGCACCCAAGGATATTCCGGAGACCGTATCCCAGGCCAGTGGATCGGCGGCATTTGCCTCAGAGCTTATTTCTGAGGGAAGAGGAACGCTGGTACAGGAAGAAGAATTTGTCCCCGAGAGGGATATCAGCGGTGAAGAACCCAGGATCGGCGTTTTTGTTTGTCACTGCGGAATCAATATCGGCGGAGTGGTTGATGTGCCGGCGGTGAAGGAGTATGCCAGAAGCTTGCCTCATGTGGCCTATGTGGATGAAAACCTTTATACCTGTTCCCAGGATACCCAGGCCAAGATTAAAGAGGTAATCAAAGAAAATAACCTGAATCGGGTGGTGGTTGCCTCCTGCACGCCCCGTACCCATGAGCCCCTCTTCCAGAAAACCATACGTGAGGCAGGGCTCAACAAATACCTCTTTGAGATGGCCAATATTCGAGACCAGTGTTCGTGGGTCCATATGGATAAAAAGGAAGAGGCTACAAAAAAGGCAAAGGATTTGGTGCGTATGGCAATAGCGGCAGCCGACTATGTGGAACCCCTTCAGGAGCAAGAGCTGAGTGTAACCAAAAGAGCTCTGGTGGTTGGGGGAGGGGCTTCCGGAATGGCGGCTGCATTGGGACTGGCGGATCAGGGGTTTGAGGTTGCACTGGTAGAAAAGGAAAAAGAGCTGGGGGGGAGCTTGCGTCACCTTCACTATACCATCCGGGACGATGGTATTGAGACGTATATGCAATCCCTAATTGAGCGTGTTAAAAATCATCCCTCCATCCGGGTGATTACCGACGGGGTGATAGTTGATTTCACCGGGTTCAAAGGAAATTTCAAGACCGGTATCATGGCGGGCCCCGGTATGGCCTATCGTCAGATTGAACATGGGGTAGCCATCATCGCCACCGGTGGAGAGGAATATAAGCCGGAAGAATATCTTTACGGTCAGGATGAGCGGGTGATGACCCAGCAGGAATTGGAGGGTAAGATTGTTCGGGATGAGATTAACCTGGGACAGGTAAATGAAGTGGTAATGATTCAGTGTGTGGGCTCCAGAATCCCGGAGAGACCCTATTGCAGCAGGATTTGTTGCAGCACAGCCATTAAAAATGCCTTAAAAATAAAAAAGAAGAATCCTCATGCAAAAATCTTCATTCTCTATCGAGACATCCGTACCTACGGGCTTCTGGAAGATTACTATACTGAGGCTCGCAGGGCAGGAGTAATTTTTATCCGCTATGATTTGGAAGAAAAACCGGACGTGACCCTGGAGGCGGGTAGCATAAAGATCTCCGTTAACGATCCGGCGCTGGGGGATAGGGTTATCCTGAATCCCCAGCTGTTGGTTTTAAGTAGCGCCATTGTCCCCAGGGAAAACGAAGAGCTTGCCACGTTGATGAAGCTACAGCGCACGCAGGAAGGGTTCTTCCTGGAGGCCCATATGAAATTAAGGCCGGTGGACCTTGCTACAGAGGGAATTTATTTGTGTGGCCTTGCCCATTCACCTAAACCTTTGGATGAGAGTCTTTCTCAGGCTGCGGCTGCGGTATCAAGAGCCTGTACCCTCTTAGCACATGATACCGTAAGTGTTGGAGGAATGGTGGCACGGGTGGAGGAGGAAAAGTGTGCAGTCTGCCTGACCTGTGTTCGTGTTTGTCCTTACGATGTGCCCTTTATTAATGAAGAGGGGGTAGCACAGATTGATGCGGCCAAGTGTCAGGGGTGTGGAAGTTGCGCGGCCGAGTGTCCTGGTAAGGCGATTCAGCTCCAGCACTGCGAGGACAAACAGATTCTTGCGAAATCGATTGCCCTGTTTAAAGTGGAGGCAGTATGAGTAAGTTTCAACCCGAGATCGTGGCTTTTTGCTGTAAGTACTGAGCCTATTCAGCAGCGGACCTGGCAGGTTCGATGAGGCTTTCATATCCAACGAACGTCAAAATCGTAAAGCTTCCCTGTACCGGCAAGATAGATGTGCTCTACTTGCTGAAAGCCTTCGAGAACGGCGCTGATGGTGTGTATGTCGCCGGGTGCATGGAAGGTGACTGCCACTATCTGACGGGGAATTTAAGGGCGCGGAAACGGGTTGAATACACCAAGAAAATCCTTGACGAGGTGGGAATCGGCGGAGAAAGGCTTGAAATGTATAATATGTCTGCAGCTCAGGGCCCCCGCTTTGTGGAGGTGGCCAATGAGATGACCGAGAAGATTAAAGAACTGGGGCCGAGCCCCATTAAAAAGAACAAAACCTAATCAGGTAGTGCCGGGTGCATGAGAACAGTTGGATTGCTGACATGAGTGATAACTTATTAATGAGGGTATTAATAGTTTACAGAAAACAAACAGTCATTGCGAACGAAGTGAAGCAATCTCATTTTTATAATTGTGTGCAAGGATTGCTTCGTCGCTAAAGCTCCTCGCAATGACATGTAAACTAGTTTATTCACTTAGGTAATAAAATAGGAGATATGTAGATGATTATAGGCGAGGGTAAACCGATTAAGGAAGTTCTTTCTATGATCGAGAATGACTCAAAGATTATTCTCGCGGGTTGCCGTGGATGCGTGACCGTTTGTTCAGCGGGTGGGGAGAAGGAGGTGGGGATTCTGGCATCGGCCATCCGTCTAGCCCGACAGAATGAAGAAAAAGCGATCGAAATCAAAGAAGTGTCCTTGGAGCGGCAGTGTGACCCGGAATATCTGGAGGAAATTCGAGGCATTGTGGACGATTACGAAGCCATTTTATCGATTGCCTGCGGTGCAGGTGTTCAGTTCCTGGCAGAAACCTATAAAAAAGCCCCCATTTATCCGGGAATCAACACGAATTTCATCGGGGTTACTCAGGAGCAGGGCGTATGGTCGGAGCGGTGCCAGTCATGCGGAGACTGTAAGCTTCACTTAACAGGCGGTATTTGCCCCATTACCCGTTGTGCAAAAAGTCTTTTAAACGGTCCCTGTGGCGGTTCATCGGATGGAAAATGTGAGGTGAATCCGGAAACGGACTGTGGTTGGCAAATGATTTACGACAGGCTAAAAGAGTTAGGGAAATTAGATCAAATGGAGGTCATCATCCCTATAAACGACTGGACTACCAGTCGTGATGGGGGACCTCGGAAAATTATCAGAGAGGATTTGAAGCTATGACATCTGATAGTCGTCTGGAAAAAATATTGGAGAAGGGTGAATTTGCTGTCACTTCTGAGTGTGGTCCTCCGCGTGGAGCAGACCCGGAGGTAATCAAGAAAAAGGGTGAGCTGATAAAGGAAGCAGTTGATGCGATCAACGTTACCGATAACCAGACCTCTGTTGTCAGAATGTCAAGCTTTTCCTCCTGTGTTCTTCTCAAGCAGATGGGCATTAATCCTGTTTTGCAGATGGTGACCCGTGACAGGAATAGAATCGCCATCCAAAGCGATATTCTAGGGGCGGCAGCCCTGGGGCTCAACAACATCCTCTGTTTATCCGGGGACCATCAAAAATTTGGAGATCATTCCACCGCCAAGAATGTCTATGATATGGATTCCATTCACTTGATACAGACGGTGAAGCAGATGCGGGATGAAGGTAAATTTTTAGGTGGGGATGAATTGAAAGGGGTTCCCCGGTTTTTTATAGGGGCAGCAGCCAATCCTTTTGCAGATCCGTTCGAAACTCGTGTAGTCCGCTTAGCTAAAAAGATAGCTGCCGGTGTGCAGTTTATTCAAACCCAGTGTATTTTTAATCTGGAGCGTTTTGAAAAGTGGATGCAGCAGGTTAGAGATCGGGGGCTCCATGAAAAAGCACATATCCTGGGGGGGGTAACCCCCATGAAGTCTGTGGGCATGGCCAATTATATGAAGAAGATGGTGCCGGGTATGGATGTTCCTGATGAATTGATTGCCCGCATAAAGGGGGTGGACAAAGAGAAAAGGGCAGAAGAAGGCATAAAGATAGCCATAGAAACTATACAGCAGCTAAAGGAGATAGAAGGTGTACACGGTGTTCACATAATGGCTATTGAGTGGGAGGAGATGGTTCCCAAGATTGCTAAGAAGGCAGGTCTTCTCCCCCGACCCCAGGTTGCATAAGAGAACAAATAGAAATCAAGACAAGGAGGTGCCATATGGCGAGAATATTAATAGTAGACGATGACCCGGATATAGTGGAGTCAGTAGCTATGGTATTGAGAAAGAATAATCATGAGGTAATTGAGGCATATGGGGGCGAAGAAGGTTTAGAGAAGGCAAAAAAGGAGAAACCGGATGCCATTATTCTGGATGTGATGATGCCCGACAAGGATGGCTATGAGGTGTGTAAAGAATTGAAAGCGGATGCTAACTACAGTGATATTCCCATATTACTTTTGACTGCTGTAGTTTCGCAGATTCCTTCAACCTCTTACACCCACCGTATGGGGATGGAAACCGAGGCCGATGATTATGTTGATAAACCGGTAGAGCCGAGCGAACTTGTTCGTCTGGTTGAGAGGCTGCTTGAGAAATAGGCCGACGCGTGGCTTTGAAATAGCTCTGCAGCAATAGACTTGAGGAATTGATGACTTAAATATAATGTTGCGTGTTGCAGGTTGCGCGTTGAGGGGGAGGATAGGGTTAAACACGCAGTCAGGCTTGAGGCATGTAACACTTAACGTCTCTGTAAATTTTGTGAGCTCGAAGGATTGTAAGGAGCGGGTGAGGAATTTTCATGGCTACTCTTGAAGAAATGCGTATTCTGGTAGTTGATGATGAAAAAATTATGCGGGAGGGTGCGGAGCGCATTCTCACAAAAGAGGGTTGGAAAGCAACCATTGCTGAGAACGGAGAACGTGGACTGGAATTGATTAAAGATGGTAAGTTCCGGATTCTCCTGCTGGATCTCATGATGCCGGGTATCAGCGGGATGGATGTTTTAAAGACGGTCAGGGAGGGCCAACCCGATCTTCTGGTGATAGTAATTACTGGATATGCTACTATTGAGAACGCAGTGGAGGCAATGAAAAGTGGTGCCTATGACTTTATTTCTAAACCCTTTACCCCTGATCAGTTGCGCATTGTTGTACGAAGGGCACTTGAGAAATTGAACCTGGAGCGAGAAGCAGAGCTGCTTCGTATCGAGCGGGAAAAAAGCCTTCAGGACGTTGCCAACGAGAAGAGTAAAACCCTCACCATTATCAATCATATGGCCGATGGGGTTTTGGTAACCGATCAGAATGGGTGTATTGTTCTCAACAACCCGGCGGTGACCCGTATGTTGGGGTTGGAAGAAGAATCGCCTCTTGGGAAGCATCTTTCTGAGTGGACCGGAAATGAAGACCTTGCCCGAATGCTGGAGAAGGTGCTGAGTATGGGAAGCTCTCAAGATAGGGGGATTTCCCAGGAGCTGGCATTGGGTGATCCTCCCAAAAACTTCTTTGTTGCCCATTCAGCTCCAATCCGCAGTGAACAGGGGGATGTGTTTGGTTCAGTTACCATCTTTAATGATGTAACCTGGCTGAAAGAGCTTGACCAGATGAAATCTGAGTTTGTCAACATGGTTTCCCACGAACTCCGTTCGCCTTTAAGCTCCATTCGGCAGAAGCTCTCGCTTATTGTTGATGGTCTCACCGGAGAAATTAATGAAGAACAGAAACAGATAGTGAGTCGAGTTCAGCACAGGATTGACGGGCTTATTGGCATGATAAGTAGCCTGCTTGATCTCTCTCGAATTGAATCAGGCCGTCTGGTGCAGCAGAAAGAAAGGATAGCCCTCTCAGAAATTTTCGATGAGGTAGTTGAATTAATGGATCAGGAGGTAGAGAAAAAGGGCCTAAAATTTGAGGTGACAATAGATGCACAACTGTTTCCTGTTCATGCTGACCGGCAGAGTATGGAAACGGTAATTACCAATCTTTTAAATAATGCGGTAAAATATAACCGGGAGGGTGGAAGGGTTTCTATCAGTGCTCAAAACCGGGGAGAATTTGTAGAGGTGAAAGTGGCCGATACCGGAGTGGGGATTTCAGAAGAGAATCTGCCGCGAATTTTTGATAAATTTTATCGTATCAGGAGCGAATACACACGCAAGGTTATCGGAAGTGGTATGGGGCTTCCCTTAGTGAAGGCTATCGTTGAAGCACATTTTGGCACTATTTCGGTAGAAAGTGAATCAGGGGAGGGAACAACCTTTACGGTCCTCCTTCCCAAGGGAGTAAGCTAGTGCCCCGTCTCATAAATTCAGCATGCCAAATTGGCAAAATGAAATGTTGGCAAAAAGTTTATAATTGATACACTTATCAGAGACGGGGAAATACGAAATTAGAATATCGAAACTCGAAACAAACTCAAATGACCAAAACATAAAACCCACAGTAAAAGAGCGCTTTTGTTTTGAATTTAGAACATTTGGATTTTGACATTGTTTCGGATTTCGGATTTAGATATTCGGATTTGGCCTGAACATGACTTTTCGTTCAGGAACTAAATAGGAGGATAGATGGTATCCATTGAAATTTTAAGGGCGAGCAGCTTATTTCAAGGTTTGAAAGATGTATACCTCTCAAAGATAGCGGCACTCTGTCAGGAGGAGATTTATAAGCCCCAGGATATTATCTTTAACGAAGGTGAAGAAGCAAAGAAAATTTATGTCTTGATCGAGGGCAGCGTTGCTATTCAGATCCAGCTAAAGAAACACCAGTATGTTATTGTAAGCACGATAGAGGAAAAGGGAGAACTTTTTGGTTGGTCTGCATTAGTTGAACCAAGATGCTATAGTGCTGTAGTTAAATGCCTGGGTAAAACGAGGGTTCTCTCTATTGGTGGTGAAGAACTTGAAAAACTCTTTAAAGATGACCCCGTTTTTGGCCTGACCTTTATGAAAAAAATCGCCAGCCTGATAGATAGTAGACTTATCACCACGAGAAACCGTTTAGTAAGTGGTATTTCCTAATCACCTCATATCTTGCCCTGGGGAATTTCGAAAGCCTCCTTTAGAATTTCAATAGCTCTGACAACCTCAGAAGCAGGGATAATAAAAAAAGAGGTTGAAACGGTTGTGCTTATTGCCAGAACCTTCAGCCCCTTAGAAGATAGGGCATGATGCATAACATCAATAATACCAGACTGCTCCGCAAAGTGGGGGCCGTGAATGGCGACCATACCAGCTTCGGGGTATATGTGAATAGCATCTTCTTTTAAAGAAATTTTCAGGATTTTTTGAGTGGTTTTTAGATTACTTTTTTCAACACAAAAGGTTAGATGCAAGACCCCATCTTCTCCCTGATGGCAAACGAGAAATTTGATTTTAATCCCCGTCTCCTCCAGTTGTTCAAACAAACCTTTAAGACAGTTATTTTCAATCAGGGTCAGGCTAATCTGAGAGAGATGCTCATGGTGCAGAACATCAAAGACTTTAAATCTTTCCATGATATCTATTTATGACAAACCGAATGTTTTACTCAATAAACTTAGTGCGTCTGGTATCTTTTCCTCGTTTATTACACAGGAGATGGCAGAGATGGAACTTGCCATGGCGAAGAGAGGGATATTTGCAGTAAATAGAGTTTGAATAACGGTGCTGATGATTACGGCGTGTTCTCGATGGGGGAACAAAGAAAGAATGCCTGCCCTGGCCAAAGGAAATATATCCCCAGTACTAATCGATGTTTTTATTTCCTCCAGTGATGCCAAAGTGGAGTGTATATCTTTACTGTCCACACAGAGGATAACATTATTATGACCATTCTTGAGGGGAATCTGATTTATAAATTCGATATTGATTCGATTCTGTGCCAGCCTTTGAAATATTTGTCCAACGTCACCCCCCTCATCAATGGATGAAATCATAAGAGCATTGAGGTTAACCCTCTGCAGAATCCCGCTTATCAGACGTTTTTCCATTTCAGCAGAGCATCCTTAAAGGATAGAATTGGTAAAACTTGTAAATATCCTCCCGATGTTAGGTGATTTTTAGCACAAATCTTAAATTACCGCAAAAGATTATTAGAGGATTTTGAATTTCTGCAATGAAATATGTGTATCGTTCAGAATTAAGTGAATATTATCCCAGAATTTGCAGTAGAAATTCTGTCATCTATGTCACCCAGTAAAAATGG
>CAZOKO010000024.1:0-23009 GCA_964580455.1 uncultured Thermodesulfobacteriota bacterium
GGATCTGGGTAAATGGCTACGAGAGAAAGGGCTTCGCAGTGAACATATAGAAAGGCGCTGTTTGTCAAGGTAGTTGTCACCTAAAAGTTTTCATTAAAGTCAGCTTGTTTTAGGAGATTATGATAATGAGTGGGGAGGATCAATCAAAGAAGTATGGCAAAACAAAGGTACTTGGGAAAGGATATTTCATGTAGAAGAATTTTAAAAGTGAGGTGAAAAGATATGAGTTTGAAAACTGATCAGAAATTGGATGAGAATACATTTACTGAATCAAAACCAAGGATATTTGCGACTGGCGCATTTTTAGTGCCAATGGAAACAATCAAAAATGGAATAAAACGGTACGTTTGGGTTGTTGATGAATTTATCGATGATACTTACAACGACGATGGAATTATTTGTTCACCCAATTTATACACACATAGTAAGGACTATTTATTACAATCATAGTTAATTTAATAGTTAAACAGCCAAAAGCTAAAAACTGGATCGACAACACGCCAAATATTATTCTCCCTCTCAATTAAATCCAATTCTTCAAGCTTCTTGCGTGCATATTGAATGCCGCCAACAGAAAGCTTATGACGCCCCATATATTCGGTTGACAGAATCTTCGAAGTCGGGTTCGTTGCCAAAGCCTTTAACAAGGCGATCTGTGGTCCTGTTAAACCCTGAGCTATAGCTTCGTATCCATACCTTTCTGAGGCTATAAGCTTTCCAAAGCCTTTTTCAATATCATCATGGTTTACAACTTTTCCTGAAACCTCGTATACATTATATGCCAATGCCTGGGCGTAATAAGGGTATTGAGAAACTTTGTTGGAAATTGATTCTGCAATGCGCTTTGGACACTTCTTTCCACCATTCTTAAATCGGTCAATTAGAAACGAGACTAGCTCTTCACGGGGCAAGTGATTTAGAGGAAACATAATTGCGCTTTGATAAAAAGGTCTACTTTTCTGATTGAACATATCCAGAAGAATTCTGCGTCGGCTTCCGACAAAAAAGTATGACGCCTGGTGATTCTGGATATGTTTTCTCAACACACCTTCGATACTGGAATTTTTCAGTGCAGTGATTTCCTGAAATTCATCAAAAACTATATGTGTGCTTGCAGATTCACTACGGATAAAAACTCCAAGTTCCTCCAGCACATTGTCCAGAATATCTACCCCAAGGAGAGAAGGTGATGCAGGTTCAACCGTAAAAGTAAAACCACTTTCAGGGGACGGCTTAAAAACCGGCCGAAAGGTTTTAAATATTTTTAGGTATCGAACCCCTTTCTTTAAAAGGGATTCGCGCTGGTGCAAAACAGCGTATACGCTCTTGGCAATCCGTTCGGCAATATCGTTTTCTGATATTGCCATAAAAAAATCAGAGTAAATAGTTAAGAAACCCTTTTTGGAAAGATTAGCTTGTAACTTTTTAACCAGCGAAGTTTTACCATATCTTCGTGGTGAAAACAGGACCACATTCACTTTGTTTTTTGCGTGGGAGGATAATTCCTGAAGTTCAGGGATGCGGTTGCAGAAAGGAGAATCTGAAGGAATAACACCTAACGTGAATGGATTAGACATAGTCCACCTCTTTATCAGAATCAATTATTTAATATCAATAATTGATTCTGATAAAAATGTCAAGCAAATTTTTAATGGCTTTTAGATTTCATCTTACAAACGGGTGGCGGACCATCCCGATAGCCCCCTTCTTCTCCCTGAGGAAAACAATAGTTTGCATCCATCACATAATCTCACCACCACAAACAAACATATAACTTAAAAAAGTACAATACAGCAGCAGGAATATTATTGCTTCAATCCGTTCAATCTGCCACCTTGACCGTATGAAGAATAAAAATAGAATGGTCAGGAAGATCATGAAGGGAGCCGATACCAGGATAGTAGATTTAATGATGGATAGAGGCGAGATTACACTTGAGATACCTATTACCAGGAAAATATTTGCGATATTCGAACCAATAATATTTCCAACAACAATATTCCCAAACCCTTTCCTGGCTGCTGACAGTGAAACAGCAAGCTCTGGCAGAGAGGTACCAATAGCAATTAAACTCAACCCAATCAAGGTCTGAGGGACATGAAAAAAGTTTGCAAAAAATACCGCTTCCTCAACCAGGAACCTGGCACCATAGCAAATAGCAATAATGCTTAAGGCAACAATGCCAAGTTCCTTAAAGATACCACCTTTAGTAAATGTATCTTCGCCCTGCCCTTTTTTTTCCTTATAATTGCCCTGAAAAAAGCCTTTGCTTATTGTGTGTATATAGCTGAACTTAAAAAAGTAGGTGACAAAATCCTTAAAATGATACACCTGGTCTGATTTAGATGCTGTTTCAATAACAAATAGAACATAAACAATATACAGGATCAGAAAAACAGAGCCCTCGATTCGTGAAACAACCCCATTAAATAGAAAAACATAAAACAACACCGCAGCAAATAACATAATGTAGCCGTCGCGCTTTAACATCTGGCTATTCGTTTTTAATACCCACAGAACTGCAACTATACCCATAATAAGTCCAATATTAGCGACGTTTGATCCCAGAACATTCCCTACTACTATTCCGCTCTGATGCTTAAAAGATGCCACAATTGATGCTCCCATCTCCGGTATGGAAGTTCCAAACGCAACTAGCGTCAGTCCAATTACGAATTCAGAAACGCCTAACCGCTTAGAGATCCTCATTGCTGAAGCCACGAAGAAATCCGAGCCTTTGACAAGCAATACTAACCCAATAAAAAATAACACTGCTTCAGTAAATACCATCTTTCTCCTATATTCCCTTTGTAAACCTCATTTACTTAAGAATTGTAACATAGAGCTTCTTTCTACCCCATTCTAAGGCCTTCTTGTGAGATTTAAAGAAGACGTCTATATGATTCCCTTTGATATCACTCCCCTTATCATGCACCTCACCCCAACCGTATCCAGGAATATACATCTCTGTACCGTAAGGATATTTACTTATATCTGCTGCAATGATACCTTTCCTGGCTTTAGTACCATCCGAGGTTATCCCCACCTTTTTCCTTTTTCCTTTGAGTGACCCACTACTATAAACAGGAAATAAACAACAGCTCCAGAAACTCCTTTTCCAGCCACAGCACTTCTGGCAGGCACAATAGGCAGTGACCTCCATTAAAACCCTCTCTTTTTTTCTTCCGAATCCACGTGGGAAAAGACAACAGCTGGAAGTAAATAGAGCCAGCAGAACAAATATGATCCCTCTCGTAAACCATTTTTTAGCAAACATTTTTACCGCAGATTTCTAATTAGTCAATCTTTATATATTTTTATTATATCCCTACAAACTGGTCAAGTGTAATATTTTTTATTTTTGTCTTGACATACAATATATTGTATTATATGTTGTTCTGAACTCCATATGTTGATTAATTTTAAAGGAAACAATATCACAATTTCCATTCAACCACAGGAAACAGAAAGTAATATAGTGTAAAATTTATTGAGGCATAAGCCATGACTCCAATGTTGAAACAATATCTAGATATTAAGAAAAGGGTGCCAGAGGCTGTTTTATTTTTCCGTCTGGGTGATTTTTACGAGATGTTTTTTGATGATGCTGAAAAGGCCTCGGCCCTGCTGGATATAACCCTCACCTCACGGGGCGGAAATGCAGGGAAAATACCCATGTGTGGTGTGCCCCACCACTCTGCCAGGAGTTATATTAACCGACTTAACAGGGAAGGGCTAAAGGTAGCTATCTGCGAGCAGGTTGAGGATCCCAGGATTGCCAAAGGGATTGTCAAAAGAGAAGTGGTGAGAATCATTACACCAGGTACCAATTTAGAGGATGATGAGCTTTTTTCATATCACAACAATTATATCGCATCCTGCTGTAAGAAGAATGGGTTATGGGGACTCAGTTATCTTGATTTATCAACAGGCATTTTCAAACTTACCGAGCTTTCGAAGGATGAAGACATGCTAAATGAAATCAGCTCTCTTAACCCCAGAGAATTAATCATCACTTCAACGCTGGAGGAAGATAACTCTTTTATAAACTTCCTTAGGAAGGAACAGTCGGCAGTTGTTAACCATTATGAAGACTGGATCTTTGATCTTGAAGAGTCAAGAAAAAGACTGGAGAAACAGTTTAAGATTGCATCCTTAGATGGCCTGGGACTTGCCCACCATAGTGCAGGTATCTCAGCTGCAGGGGCGCTGCTTTATTATCTTAAGGACAACCTTCAAAACTCCTTAGACCATCTTAAAAGGCCTGTTCCTTACCACTCTTCAGACTATATGACCCTGGACCGCAGGACTCAAAGGAATCTGGAATTAGTAGAACCATTATCAGGAGATAAAAAAGGTATAACCTTCTTTGCCATCCTCAATGAAACATTAACACCCATGGGTGCCCGTTTGCTCTCTCAGTGGATAAAACAACCTCTCCTTTTGCCACAACTCATTACGGAACGACATGAAGCCATTGATGATCTTATAAAGAATTCGGATAGTCATAACAGATTGAGATTACAGCATAAACATATACGAGATATAGAGCGCCTGCTTTCGAGAATTACCTGTGGGGTTTGCTCAGGCAGGGACCTCACCGCAATGAAGGAATCCCTCAAGATTATTCCAGAGATAAAGAAGAGTCTTTCTCATTTAAAATCACCCCTCATTACGAGACAAGAAAAAGAACTGTTTGAGTTAAGGGATTTGGTATCTCTTATAGAAAGATCAATAGTGGAGCAACCACCCCCCTCCACTAAAGGGGGAGGATTAATCAAGAAGGGATACAACCTGGAGCTGGATGAGCTTCGTGATATAGCCTTAAACGGAAAGCAGTGGATTGCCAATTTTCAAAGCAGTGAAAGACAGAAAACCGGTATCAAATCTCTCAAGGTAAGTTTCAACAAAGTGTTCGGCTATTACATTGAGGTAACCAAGCCCAATCTTCCCTCAGTTCCTGAAAGCTACATCCGTAAGCAGACTCTGGTCAATGCAGAGAGGTTTATAACCTCTGAATTGAAAGAGATGGAAAATAAAATCCTGGGGGCAGAAGAAAAGGCAAACGCCCTTGAGTATCAACTTTTTGAAGAGGTAAGACAAACCCTCCTCAAATCTACTCGTGAGATTCAACGAACCGCTGACGCCCTTGCAATCCTTGATGTCCTGGTTTCCCTATCTACCGTAGCTATAAAAAACAGGTATGTTAAACCTGAGGTCGTTGAGGGTTCGACCATATTTATCAGGGGGGGGCGCCATCCCGTGGTAGAAAAGGTGATAGAAGACGGTCAATTTATAAAAAACGACACCTTGATTGATAAGGACAAAAATCAACTGCTTATTATTACAGGACCCAACATGGCAGGTAAATCAACCTATATCCGTCAAGTAGCTCTTATCGTCCTCATGGCTCAGATGGGTTCCTTTGTACCTGCGGATTCTGCCCGCATTGGCTTAGCAGATAAGATATTTACCCGCATAGGAGCGAACGATAACCTCGCTCACGGCGAAAGCACCTTTATGGTGGAGATGCTAGAGACAGCAAATATTCTAAATAATGCCAGCTCTAAAAGTCTGGTCATCCTGGATGAAATAGGAAGAGGGACTTCAACCTTCGATGGGGTGAGTATTGCCTGGGCTGTTTGTGAATACCTCAATAAAAAAGGGGGGCCGAGACCAAAGACTCTGTTTGCAACCCACTACCATGAACTGGCTGAATTGGAACATTCTCTTGAGGGAATAAAGAACTATAATATTACCGCCCGTGAAGTAGGTGACGAGATCATCTTTATAAGGAAAATCGAATCAGGCTGTGCGGATAAAAGCTACGGCATTCAGGTGGGGAAATTGGCCGGTTTGCCTGAAGAGGTAGTGGAAAGATCAAAGGAAATACTTCTCTATCTCGAAGAAGAAAAGATTTCAGAAGAGGCACTTGCCGAAAAACTGAAAATGAAAGGCAAATGCCCCTCTTTAAAACCTCTTCCTCTTTTCAAAGACTTTGAGGATAAGGACACCATACAAAGCGCATCACCCGATAAAGTTTCAAGGGGTCATTATAACCATTCGGCAACTGTTCCAAAGCACCCTGTACTGGAAGAGATTAAGATGCTTAAAATTGATGAGATGACCCCGATTGAGGCTTTAAATAAACTTAACCAGTTAAAAGAAAAAGCCACACATCTTTCCTCTACTCCCAAAAAGGGTAATTAGGCAGGGGACAAGACACTTGATAAAAGATGCAAGATTCAGGATGCAGGATTTATATAATTTCTTATCCAGTATCCAGAAACCAGTATCCAGCATCTTTTCAGTAGTCAAATCTAACGGGGCAAGCAGCGCAACCGAATAATGAATGACAGTAACAAATGATAATAAACAATAAGGGATAAATACCATGGGTAATATAGGTATTCTACCAGAGCAGGTCGCAAACAAGATTGCGGCTGGTGAAGTAGTTGAGAGACCAAGCTCGGTAGTCAAAGAGCTGGTGGAAAATTCACTCGATGCTGACTCCACCAGGATCTCCATAAGCATAAAGCATGGGGGTAAGAGCCTCATCAAAGTAGTAGATAATGGGGCAGGAATGGATCGAGAAGATGCTCTGCTCTGTTTGAAGAGCCATGCCACAAGTAAGATTAAAAATTCAGAAGATATCTTTACCATCAATAGCTTTGGCTTCAGGGGAGAGGCACTTTCTTCTATCGCCGCTGTCTCCAGGGTTACTCTGCACACCAGAAATAGTTCGCAGCAGACAGGCACAGAAATTGAAGCCACAGGAGGTAAGATAAACTCCTCTAAAGAAACAGGCTCACCAGTTGGAACATCCATAGAGATCTCCGACCTTTTTTTCAATACACCTGCCAGAAGGAAATTTTTGAAAGGTGAGAGGGCAGAGTATGCCAGTATTGCAGAAGCAATAACCACCATAAGCCTCGCTCATACACATGTTGCCTTTAAGCTCTATAAGGATGGTGAGCTGATATTTGATTACCCTTCATGCTCTCATTTGAAGGAACGTCTTCTGGCAACCCACTATCATGAATGGATTAAACATCTCATACCTCTTGATATCAAAAGTGAGGAAGTGAACATCAGAGGATATATAGCCAGGGCCGAGCTTTACAGAATCAACCGCACTGCCCAGCTCTTCTTTATTAACAAACGGCCAGTTAAAAGTCCGCCTTTAAGTTACGCTTTACAAAGGGCATATCAGGGGCTCCTTCCCCAAAGGCACTTTCCGGTTGCAATCATCTTTTTAGAAATTGACCCATCCACCGTTGATGTTAATATCCACCCCACTAAGCGGGAAGTAAGATTACAAAACGAAAGAATAATTCATGAGAAGTTTGTTAGATGTGTGAGGGAAATACTACACAAGTGCGATCATTCACCTAACGTATCCTTCACATACTCGCTGGACAGGGGAAAAAGCTATTCTGAAAAACCTGTTTCAGAGTCCTTTAACTTTAAGGAAATACAAGAGAAAGTGAAGGACAGGGCTGACTATCCCGAAACAGCTAAGGAAACTGGAACTTCTCACCCAGTGGCAAAGAAACCGGAAGGGTCAATGTGGTTTGTTGATACAGAGAAAAAGCTGAAAGTTACTACCCCACTCGGGCAGATCAGGGAGAGCTATATCCTTGCGGAGACTGAAGAAGGTTTTATCATCCTTGACCAGCATGCTGCTCATGAGCGCATCGTCTTTGAAGAAATAATGTGTTCTCTGGAAAGGGGAGATGTTACATCCCAGACTCTGCTGCTTCCTGAAACTATTCAACTCAGTTTTGAGGAAGCTCAAATACTTGAGGAGCATCTGGATATTCTTACAGCAGTTGGTTTTGGCATTAACAATCTGGGCAATAATACATTCTCTTTAGATGCCACTCCTGCCTGGATGGGAAATGTTAAGGCAGGAGATGTTCTTCAATATTTTCTTCGTGAGGTTACGGAAGGAAAAGGGCCCTTAAATGACAGAAAAGAAAACGTTGCCAAAACACTGGCCTGTAAAAGCCGTGCTATAAAGGCTAATGAAAAAATGAGTCCTGAAGAGATAGAGTATTTGATAAATAGTCTGGAAAGAACCAAACAGCCATTTACCTGTCCTCATGGACGCCCCACCTTTATTAGATTTACAATGAGTGATTTAGAGAGGCACTTCAAAAGGAAATAGCTCCCTTATTTTCTAAAAGTCCCCCTTTGTCAAAGGGGGACTTTTTCGTCTTTCAAATCCCACCCCCTTTTTTTTGATAAATGAGGGAATGGAACGAACTCCACTTAATTTCGAGTAACTACTTCTTTACACCAGAACCCACATAATCGCATAAAATATCCAAACTTTGCACTTTTTAGCATATTTTGTAATTATATGATAATATTGTATTTTTTGCAATAAATGAACTAACTATCTAATTCTTATTACCTTCCGGTACAAAATGCTAATTCCAGCCTCGGGTGTTAAAAATAGATTTGTTCATAAAATTCAAATAGATAACTACTATAAAAGGGGGGCATTCACTCTGGCATTTTTATTGCAAATAAAAAATATAAAAACCGCAAGGATGATATTAATGAATATCAGTTCGTTAAGAAAAATAGTTGAGAAGAACGGAGAGTTAAGCATAGAAGAGTTACAAAGATTTGTCTCTTCTTTTATCCCTGAGAGCTGTGATGATTGTATCTGGCTAAAGGGTAAAGATAAATCTTCCTGCCCTGCTCATAATGGGGCTCCCTGTAGGATATACCTTAACAGGGTTTTAAAGTACCTGGAAAGCAAAGGATTAATCTGATACGATAAAGGCCTTTTTCCAATCTCTCATAACCTCCTTTTCTCTTAACCCCCATTTGTTTCAAATGGGGGTTTTTTTTGAAATTAACCACAGATTTTGTTATAAGCAATATATTCTTCTCAGCGATCTCTGTGATGAATAGTTATTGTAAGTTTTCAATTGACACTTTTTATTGGAATTGCAAAAATAGTTTTAACCACAGAGTTTTCAGAGAAATATCGGTAGTTTTTAAACGACTTATCGGGGACTAAAACCTTTTAGTTTGACAACTTTTTAAAAAACCATTCTCAAATGATAAAACAGAAAGAACACTTGAAAAGACATATAGCATGTATAATTTTTCTAATGCTGATAATCTCCTTACACGAAGTTGCTGCCCAAATATTCCCTCCACAACTAGATAGTAAACAACTGGAAAATGCATTAACCACAATTGACCTTTTTGAACTAAGCCGCTATGAAACTATTTTAAAAGAACTGCTCAATCGCAAATCCTCTCCCAACCATTACCTCTATAACTTTTATCTTGGAAGAATCCATCTAAGAACCGCCCTTTACTATGAAAGCAAGTCTAAAGGAAATAAAGACCTCTTAGAAACCAGCGAATACCTGATCAATCAGGCACGGGATCAATTCAAAAAGGTTGTAAGAGAAAACGGTGATTTTTCAGATGGATATGTATGTCTGGCGATGGCCTATGCCCAAAAGATTAAATATGTAGGTTACCCAACACTTTTAAGATATGCAAAACGAGTAGATAAAAATATAAAAAAGGCTTTAGAAAAAGATCCCAACAATCCCCGGGCATATCTCGTTCAGGGGATTCAAGCCATGTATAAACCACCAGATCATGGAGGAGGTGTTGACAAAGCAATCCCTTTGCTCTTAAAGTCCGTGAAGCTTGATCCTGCATTTCATGAAGGGTATTACTGGCTGGCAAGGGCCTATGTGCAAAACTCTTTTAAGGGAAGGGATGAAGGAAAATCCAAAGAATACCTATCAAAGGCTTTGAAGCTATCAACCGACGATTACTTTTATCAACAGGGATTAACACCTGATGTGCAAATCCCTGAATATAAAGAAGGTAAGAAAAATTCAAAAAAATAGTGGCGAAAACGTAGCAGCTAATATAACCGTATTATTTAAGAATTTCGGCTTGCCATATAGTCTTCAAAGGGCACATAATTTCCCTGTTTCCATTTTCTGCCCAGTAGATTCGAGAATGCAAGTTTGATATAAGTCCTTTGCTGATAACGAAGAAAGCGATTCGGAGAAAAGAGTGCGTTCCATATTACCTTCCAATAAATAAAATATCTTGCTAACCCCCTTACGTAGACTTTTTTTGCTTCTTCATAAGTTAAGTGCTTGGTAGGCATAACAATATTGACCATAGTAAAGTTAGAAAAATCTTTATCCGCAATAATCCCCTTTTTTTCAGCTTCCCTGTAGTAATCCGTACCGGGGAAAGGGGTCATAGCAGTTAAGGGGTAGGTATCGGCATGTTTTCTGTAAAATTTCCAGGTGTCAGCTAACGAACGTTTATCATCATTCCAGTCTCCCCACATCATCATGGTCATCAATATTACACCACTGTCCTTGACGATCTTCATCGCACTAAGTTGGGTTTCTAAGCCAGCTCCCTTTCTCAGATGTTTCAGCTTCTCCTTATCCATGGACTCTGTTCCCATCATTACCTGAAATAATCCCAGCTTTTTTAACCGGGGAAAGAGCTTTTTGTTTTCCACTACCTTATTGGGATTGGCCTGTACCCAGAAGTGGATATCTTTGAGCTTTCTCCTCTCTAGTTCTTCACAGAAGTCAATGTTCCTTTGCGGATCCCATAGAAAGTCATTATCACCAAACATAATAGTGGTTTTCCCGTATTTTTTGGATAATAACTCTATATGGTCAACAACATACTTGGCGCTGTTACCTCTCCATCTATTTTTCCAGAATTTTGCCTCAGAACAAAAACTGCAGTTTCCTCCACACCCCCGTGAGGTACTCATGACAAAAGCGTTTTCTCCAATAACCGGAAGGGAGAATTTATCCATAGGGAGAAGATCATAGTTAGGCATGGGGAGGCTATCTAAATCTTCTATGAAAGGACGAGGTTCCGTATACACCACTTTTCCATCAAAGAAATAGGAAATGCCTTTTATGGATGAGTAATCAACACTTTCTCCCTGTTTGCTTCTTTCAATTGCCTTGAGCAATTCCTTAACAGTAATTTCTCCCTCACCCATAATAATAAAATCGATATAACCTGACCGCAAATTACTCTCTGCGGTGAAAGACATCATTGAACCTCCTGAGATCACCGTGATAGAGGGATCAATCAGTTTTATAAGATGAGCAGTGTTCAGTGCATCATAACAGAAGCAGGTAGCAACACTGGTTAGTCCCACTACATCAGGCTTTTCTTCCCTGATAATCTTTTCGAGGTCTGCCCAGGGATATTCCAGACCGCTGGTAGCATCAATATACTTAATATCAAAATCCTTCTCAACATAGGTAGCCACGTAGGTCATCCCGGGCGCTGGAGTATGACCTCTAAAAAACTCCCATATTTTGTGGGGAGGCTCAATAAAAAAGACCTTCATACGTTACTCCTTCCTAAATTTCTCAACTGGTTTTCCTCAAGGTAAAGCTTCCTGCAACAAGCGTTACTGTTCCTAAAATTGCCATGCCCATAAGACATGGCATAATATCATATAAATCTCCGTTTTCAAAGATCAATTCTCTCATGGAGTCGATTGCATAAGTTAACGGGATGAGGTAAGAACCCTTTTGCAGCCAGGGAGCAAGCAACTCAACAGGATAAAAAATTCCAGAAAGCAGCAAAGCAGGAATTATAATTAATGGAATAAATTGAAGTGCCTGTGCTTCAGACTTGGCAAAACTTGAAATCAATGCACTGATGCCAATGGAAGTAAACACCAGTAGGATAGTGATGGGGATGAGCAACCATAATTGAGAATTAAAAACGACCTTAATTTCGCTAAACAGAAAGTATGAAAAGACAAGGACATAAACAGCCTGAATAATTCCCAGCAAAGAGAAACCCAGCAGGTATCCCCCCAGGATTTCAGCCTTCCTTACAGGGTAGGTAAACATTCTCTCCAACGTCCCCTGTACCCGCTCCCTAACCAGAACCAGGGCCCCCATTAAATAGGTTTGAAAATAAATTTGAAGTGCAATCAGTCCCAGAATCATCTCTTGAGTTTCCAGTGTATAAGCGCTTTCTTTCATTTGTCCAAAAGAAAACTTCACAATGACAAGAGTACCTATGGGGAAAAAGATAGATTCTAGTATCAATCCATAATCCTTCCTCGCCTGCCATAGGTTCCTGAGAGCAATATAATATATTCTCCTTAACATTTCAATCTTCACCGTGGGTTAGTTTAAGAAAAATATCTTCCAGAGTATCTGATGTGATATCCAACTTTATCACATCCCCGTTTATTTCTTTCAAGTGTTTTGGAAATTCTTCAGAAAAATTTGAAATTTCAAGTTCCTTCACCCCATCCTTCCTGAATATACGAATTTTTGAAGTTCCCAAATTTTTCAAGTGATATGGGGTATCTACCAAAAGGACTTTCCCATTTTTCATTAAGGCAAGACGATCACAATTCTCTGCATCTGTTAATTGATGTGTAGTTATTATAATGGTGGTTCCCTCCTGCTTCAGCTTTCTAAAATAATCCCAGAATGCGCGTTTAAGCTTGGGATCAACTCCAGAGGTAGGCTCATCTAAAAACAGAATTTTTGGTTTATGAATAAGGGTACAAGCTAGAGACAACCTCTGCTTCATCCCACTGGAAAAGGTTGAAATGAGATCATCCTGACGGTCCTTTAATTCTACAAATTCCAGGATGTGATCAATTTTGCTCTGAGTGTTTCCTCTGAATCCATTATCAAAATGTAGATTGAGAAAAAACTCCAGATTTTTCCTGGCAGACAGGTCTTCATAAAGAGAAGGTGCTTGAGGCATATAGCCTATCAATTTTTTGAGTTTATAATCCTCGCTGGGCAAGTTAAACCCGGCAACAGAAACTTCTCCGGTGGAAGGTTTGAGCAAAGTGCTGAGAATCCTTACCAGAGTGGTTTTACCTGCTCCATTAGGTCCCAATATGCCAAAAATCTCACCTTCTCGAACTTCAAGGTTAACCCCGTTAAGAGCAAAGATGTGACCAAATGTTTTTCTTAAGTCCTTTACTTTAATAAAACGGGACATCTTATCCTGTTGACAAAGTTTGCAAATTTGCACCTTACAAGTAAATTAGTAAAATGTAAAGAATATTATGCTACATGTCAAGATAAAAACTAAATAAGACTAATATTTTAGATTTTAATTCCGGAACCACGAAGGGCACGAAGAAACACGAAGTAAAAAGAATTTTGGATCTCGATTTTAATTCCTTAATCCAAATTCTACATTCGTTTAATTCAGCCCTTAAAGAACTTTCCTCGACTTACAACTCGCAACTTGTAACCCGCAACATTTATAATCAATTCCTAAATTTCCGAATCCCTCAATACCTGAATTCTGTTATCCAGTACTAAGCATCTAGAATCATTTTATTTCACCTGCACCCCCTGTTTTGGGCTTGTTCTTTCAGGCACGAATCCCTTAAAATTTCTCTTCCTTAAACACTTAATAAAACACCAAATAACAAAAACAAATCATTATATATCAACACGTTATATAGTATTCCTTTCGGATTTGAAATACTGGCATTTAAATTGCTGATACATCCATTATCCAACATTTAAAATAAATAATAATAAAGGAGCTAGGTCATTATGTTACAATTCGTGTTTTGGTTTATTCTCTTTTGTGTAGGTTTAAAACTTCTATTGGCCGCCATGAGTATCAGTAGCAAGGTTATCTATGCTGCCCTGGATAAACCTGGGAACTACCCAGAAAACTTCAGAAAGCTGTCTAAAAAGCCGTATCACTCACCAGAGTTAGCAAAACATTTAGACAATATCAACAAGCTGTAGAATTTTCAAGACGTTTTCTCGTTTGAATTCCTGCCTTAAAAAATAACCCCCCAGATTCATTCTGAGGGGTTTCCTATTTTAGTTGTTCTCGGAATCAACATCCCCTCGTGCAATTATATCAGATTAACTTTCCTTTACCCATAAGATATTCTGTGATATACAAAGTAAAGTGTCATAAATTATGTAACATTAGAATCATTTGACGATTTGAATGGAATCTTTATCTAGAGCACAAGCAATAAAATTCCGATCGTCATGCAATGGATTACAACAACAAAAATTTAAGTGTGGCTATGGAAAAGAAAATAGAAGATAAAGAAAAGTTTTCTTTAGTAAACAAACTCAAGGAAATTAGAGAAACATTGGGCATGTCCAGAAATGTGTTTGCGAGAGAAGCAAAAATTGATGTTACACTTTACACGAGAGTTGAGGAAGGTTCAGTTTTACCAGATTACCTTTTCTTAAAACAGTTAATTCATACATATAGAATTAGTCCATATTTCCTGTTCGACTTTCAAGAAGAACAAGAAACAGATGTGAACAGGTTAGAAAAACAAAGAACTTTTAGCCGTTTTACTATACAACTGAAGGCTAAATACTCTTTAAAAGAGGGGGGTGGCGTGTGGGAAGAATGCACCATTCTTGATTTCAGCCGTAAGGGAATGGCAATAGAACTTAACAGCCAAATCAGTTTGGGTTCAACCATTCATTTGGCTATACATCTTCCCGAAGAATCAGAACCCCTTAGTGTTAAAGGAGTATTAAAATGGATTAAGAAAAGTGAAAATATTTTTATGGGCGGTATTGAATTGACTGAAATATTCGATGAAGATAAAACCTTGATCATACTGAGATCAGGCAGGTGAGAGCAGGGTAACTTTCTATGGAGTAGCAGTTCCTAACCCGGACAAGCCGGAACCAAAAAATTGCTTCTGTTCGTGAGATTTTTACCTTTTAGATTTTAATCGAGAAAAAATAAATCTCAGAAAAGGAGAGTTTATGAAAATCTTAGTTAAGAAGTTTTTAGATAAAGAAATCTCTCGAAGGGGCTTTATGAAGGGAATGGTTGCCTTAGGGTTTAGTACGAATGCAATAGATTCGGTACTCAATTCGATTGCTTATGCTGAGACAACACCTCCATCAGGGGGCAGGAGCTTTACAGGAACAGGGGCAGAGGTTTTGCTCGAAACCTTGAAAGCGGCTGGTGTCGAATACATCTTCAATTCTAACAGCACGGGTCAGTACTCACTGTACGATGCCCTAATAGACCGGCCTGAGTTGAAGCTTATTCTTGCGCTTCAGGAAGGGCAGGCGGCCAGCATGGCTCAGGGCTATGAACTTGGAAGCGGTAAACCTGCTGTTCTTTTCATGCCAGGGGTTGGCATTCCCCATGCTTCCAACAATCTCTATAATGCCTGGAAGGACCGTTCAGCAATCGCGGTGTTAACCGACGGCGGTTACAGCGAGTTTCTGGGACGCGACATGTTTGAGCAGGTGGATGACTGGTTGGAACCCCTGGAGCAGTTCTCAAAGTGGAGCTGGCATGTCAAATATCCTCAAAGGATCGGTGAAATGGTGAGAAGGGCAATCAAAGTTTCTACCACTCCTCCGGGAGGGCCAGTTTACATCAGATTTCCCATTGATATTCTGGGAAAAAGCAATGTAAGGGACACAATTTACCCTCAGAGCAAGTTTGCTGTGCCTATGAAAATCGAACCCAACCAGCAACTCATAGAGAAAACGGCCAAGTTGCTGGTCGAAGCAAAGAATCCCTTGATACATGTGGGGGCAGAGGTAACCCGTGCGAAAGCAAATGAGGAACTCATCGAACTGGCTGAACTTCTTTCCATACCCGTTTCTCAGGGGGTGAGCTGTTACGGGGATTTTCCCTTCAAGCACCCTCTCTTTGCAGGCTTTTACGGAATGGGTCCTTTTACTTACTCAATGGGAATAGATACCTTTTTAAATCTGGGTGCTCTCATGCCAGACCCGGGCTTTATAACCAATCCTGTTTCCGACACCTGCAAAGTCATCCACGCCCGTATTGAATATGAGGACATTGCCAACATCTATCCAACTGATGTAGCGATTGCAGCAGATATCAAGGAAACAATTCAGGCGCTTACTGCTTCTATCAAGGGGATGCTTACCAAGACACGGATTGATTCCCTGAAAGCTGGCCGTCTGGAAAAGGTCAAAAAACAGCTCGCGGAGGCTCAAAGGAAACGCGAAGAGGAAGCCAAGGAAATATGGAACAGTAGTCCCCTTTCCTGGGAGCGATTGTCAGTTGAGATGGATAAAGTGCTGGAGGACGATGCCTGTATTGTTTCCGAACTGGATGCCCGGATTCCCTACTATTGGATGGATTTCGATAGGGGGAAAAAGACCCTGATTGGACAGACAACTGGGTTTGCCCTTGGCTGGGGTGTGGGTGCGTCCCTGGGGGTGAAAATTGCCCGGCCCGACAACCAGGTCGTCTGCCTGGTAGGTGACGGAACGATGCTCTTCGGCCAGCTGGAATCCCTCTGGACTTTCTCGCGATATGATGTCCCGGTAATTATTGTTGTATTCAATAACCGCAGTTATGATGGTCCCCGGAACAGAATGTTCAATTTATCTCAACATCCTCAAGAGGAAAGGAAAGACATAGCCTGTTATCTAGGAGATCCCGATGTGAGTTTTGTTGGTGTAGCAAAGGGTTTCGGTATTAAGGGAGAGGTAGTAGCAAGCCCTGACCAGATAAAACCTGCTATGAAACGGGCTATTCAAGCAACCAAAGATGGGAAACCCTATCTGATCGACGCTATCCTTGCTCAAAAAGGATCTGGAGCCGGAACTAATTGGCATCCTGAAATCTCTATAGCGGCTGGAAGAAAAAAGAAAGTTTAATTAATCATTTGTAAACTTTGCAGCAGGAATGACAAATTTGGACTTTTTCGACTTTCTCAACTGTATGTCACACTAAACTAGCAGAAAAATTGAATGACTTCTTTTGAATCATCTCTGCTAGTTCTGTCCTTTTAACAGGCTCCAATGCAAGTTCTCTGACATCCATGTAATTCATCGCTCATTACATCCTGTTAAGACTAATAGGCTGAAAAAGAAAATGGATTGACACGCATTAGGGACTTTGCTAAAAGGGTGACGATTGTTAGGAGGCCATACCATAAACCCATTAATAAGGAGGAACTATGAAGAAAACTGTACTGTGTATCGTCTTGCTTATTCTACTGATTTTTGGGACGAATAGCGTAATCCAGGCACAGGAGGCATTAAAAGGTGCAGCAGCTGATCTTGAGAAGGGTTGGCAGACTCTGGATATTCCGTTACTGGAGAAAACGGTGAAGAGTTTTGAAGAGATGGCGAAGAAAAACCCTAAGGACTACCAAGCTCCTTACTATACAGCAAAGGCCCACTTCGCCATAGCTGATTGTTTTGACATCAAAAGCGACAAGGAGTTTGACCAGACTGGGGAAGGAGATAACCATATCGATGCAGCATTAGATTTGATCAAGACCTCTCAAGGGTTAAACGAGGACAACCTTGACACACACATCCTTAAATTTAAAATCATTCGGAGAAAGATGCTTCACGTAAGCTTCCCAGGACTCATGATGTACGTGAGTGACCGGAAGGCAGCCTATAACAGGGCAAAAGAATTGGCTCCGGATAACATCAACGTACAGCTCGTAAGTGCTATTGAGGTTGCTGAGGGGGGCTGGCCACCACCACCTCCAGAAAAACCTATCGCAGAATTTGAAAAACTTCTAAAAAAAGACCCCAAGATGGCTGATGCCTACTACGAAATCGGGTATATCTGGGAGAAGGCCAAGAAATTGGATGATGCCAAGAAGAATTATAAAAAGGCCCTGGAATTGAACCCCAATCATCACTGGGCGAAGAAGAAATTAAAAGGCCTTGCCAGTAGTTCAGGGGCTTAATTTAATCTTGATTAAAAGAAAAGGGAAGGTTTTTACCTTCCCTTTTTAATTATTGTTATTATTGTAAACTAAATTATGGTGTCATTCGTCATATACTATAGAAGAAAAATAAAAAGGCGATCCAAATTGTTAGATAACGACAATCAGATTACACAGCTGGTAGAACAAGCAATAATAGGAAACAAGACCTCACTGGAGCAACTGCTGGATCATTTTTATGATGACATTTTCCGTATGGTGTATTATCGGCTCCCCACCCGGATGGATGCGGAAGATTTAACTCAAGAGGTTTTCATGCAGATGATAAAGAGTTTGCCTAATTTAAAAGATTCAAGCTTATTAAGACCATGGTTGTTTCGTATTGCTTTAAACCGTGTCAGAGACTTTCATCGAAAAAAGAGCATTTTATCTTTTTTCGGATCAACAGCAGAAAAAGACGTCGATGCCTCGGTTAATGCAGATAATTACTCTGACCCTTCAAAGAATATAATGGATAAGGAATTTCGGTTTCAGCTCAGGAAGTTCTCTGAAAATTTGTCACGATGGGAACGGGAGGTATTTACCCTGAGATTTTTGGACCAGTTAGAGATTAAGGAAATTGTTCAGATTCTGCAGAAAAATGAAAACACAGTTAAAACTCATTTATACAGAGCACTGAAAAAATTCCGGGGTAACCGTGAACTTTATTCCCTACTTTTAGGAGAATAATTATGAAAAACCAAGATGTACATCTTAATGAAGATCAAATTATTCGTGTTATTGTGGATGAAAATGACCTAACCACTACCGAGCAAAATCACCTTTCAAACTGTTCTATGTGTCAGAAAGAAAAACAGGAGTTTGAACAGGTGCTAAGCCGCATGGGAGATATGTCACAAGAACTGGTGCCTTCACCACGGAGAAGGTTCGTATTCACTCCTCAGAAAATCCGTAGTTCGTTTAGATGGCAACCAGCCTTGATAACCGGATTCGTAATAGTTCTGTTAATAATGGGAATTTGGTGGAGCTCTCTTTTTAACAGATTTCAAGAAAATGGATCCGTGCAAATTGTCCAGAAAATGGAGACTGATCAACAGTTTGTGGCAGAAATTACATTGGTAGAAGATTATGCTCTCCCAGACCGTTATCTTGATATTATAGGCAATCCCATTGATGATGACTATGATTATTATAATGATGAATTTTGGGAATTTATTCTTCCTTTGTAGGAAGATCAAAACACTGTGTAGGAAAATCCTGCACTTAAAATTTATAACCTAAAATCAATAAGGAGGTAAAAAATGAGAAGATTAGTGTTTTATATGTTGATTTGTTTTTTTGTACTGTCAGGAGTCAGCATGGCACGGGATCGTAGCTATTCTAGAGATGGAATGGAGGGTTTGCCCCGTGGTAAATGGTGGAGAATGCCAGAAGTGTCAAGCGATCTGAAAATAAGCTCTGATGAGCAAGCAAAACTTGACGATCTACATTATAAACACCGAAATCAGATGATAGACCACGAAAGCGTGTTAAAAAAGGCACAGATTGCACTAGAGTGGTTTATCGAAAAAGAAAAATTAGATGAATCAGCTTGCAAAGATCAGTTTCAAAAGGTGCTTGAGGCTCGCAATGAGCTTTCAACTGAACGTTATAATTTTCTAATCGAAGTGCGGAAGTTACTGGGTTATGAAAGGTTTTTGCAACTCAAACCAAAATTCTACGAACTCAGGAAGGAGAAATCGCGAAAGGATGGTGACAGAAGAGAGCCTAAAAGATAGAAGTGATAGATCATAACAGGTTAATTGCATAAGAAAGACCGAAAAGATATAAAGCATTACACAAAAAATCTATAATAATGATCCCTCCTATTGAATAGGAGGGATCATATTATATTGATGAGAAAACTGCCGTAGTTTTCCGGAATATTGCAAAACCAAAAAGTCCAAATTTGCATTATTCACTTTTTTTGAGACACATTGGCAGAAAAGGACTATTTTTGGCCTTGACAATATCAAACAAATGTTTTAAAATGATGTTTAAAACATTTGTTTTAATATTGGATGGGGGTTCATTCTATGGACAAACAAGAAAATGACCATAAGAAGACCAAAGAACGTATCCTACGGGTTGCATGCGAAGTCTTTGCCGAACGGGGATTTCGCAACACCACAATACGCGACATCTGTCAGCAGGCCCACGTAAACGTTGCGGCTGTTAATTATTATTTTAACAGTAAGGATGAGCTTTATGAAACGGTTTGCAAATACATTTTTGGACTTTCTGTTGAAAATGCGGAGCCTAGATTTGAGTTGGGAGAAAAAAGGAAACCTGAAGAAAAGTTGAAGGCATTTATTGAAGCTTTATTGCTAACCGTCCTTTATAAGGATCGTTCCAATTGGAGGGAGATGATTATGGGCCGGGAAATGGTCGAGCCGACCAATGCCCTTAACATTGTCATTGAAGACATGATTAAGCCACGTTTTCAACAACTGCATGTGATTGTAAAGACCCTTCTGGGAGAAAACGCTGAAGATGAAGCCGTGCGCAGGTGCTGCTTAAGTATTACCGGTCAGTGCCTGTATTACCGGTTTTGTCAGCCCGTTGTGCTTCAACTGAATCCACGACAAACATTCGATCAGGCGGGGATTGAAAAACTGGCGGAGCATATCACGCAGTTTTCATTACATGCTGTTAAACAGCTTGCATCCGAAGACAAATAGAGAGGATAACATGCAGAGAAAGATACTTTTTTTAATACCCATTTTTATCCTGGCAGCAGGTTTTTTGGCCATGCAATTCCTGTCCAGCTTTAAAACAACTCCGGCCAAAGAGAAACCCAAACAAAGCATAAAAATTGTAGAAACACGAGTCATAGCACAGCAAGATGTGCCTGCAGAAATTATTGCCTATGGCCGCCTGGCATCTTCCCAGCCCGTCATTTTATACAGTGAAGTTGACGGTACGCTTGAGCGTGGTGACCTACCCTTTCGTCCCGGCCAGTCATTCAAAAAGGGTGACTTGCTGCTTAAAATTGATACTCGCCAGATTAAGCTGGATATAAACACATCCAAGAGTGAACTGCTGACTGCGCTTGCATCGGTACTGCCGGAAATAAAGGTTGACTTTCCAGAAGAATTTTCAGTCTGGCAAGATTATTTTAACAACTGCCGATTTGACAAACGAATTCCTGAACTGCCTGCGGCAGCCAACCAGAAAATCAAGCTCTATCTTTCACGGTTCAATGTTTACAAGATTTACTTTACCATTCGCGATTTGGAAATTCTTCATGAGAAACATTTTTTCTATGCCCCATTTGACGGATCGATCATCACGGCTGATCTGCGGGTTGGTTCAAATGCTCGCCCTGGCACCCGTCTGGGAGAAATCATCAACTTGGAAAACCTTGAGGCAGAAATGCCGGTTTCGGCCGATGATATTCAGTGGATCGACCGCAGCCGGTCAGTCACATTAACCTCATCTGAAATAGAGGGTATCTGGACTGGCAGTATCCGCCGGATTGGAAAGACCATCGACAAACGAACGCAAACGGTACAGACATATATCGCAGTTGATCAACCAGGAGATGACAACCTTTATGACGGCGTGTTTCTCAAAGCGACAATACCCGGCAAGATCATTCCCAATGCCTTTGTTGTACCTCGTAAGGCACTGTATGAACAGGAATTCGTCTATGTCATAGAGAACGAAAGGCTTTCCTACCGCCAAGTGCAGATTGTCCGCAGGCAGCCCGAATATGTCATTGTAAACGATGGCCTTAAAGATGGTGACCTGCTGGTGGTCGAGATGCTACAGGGGGTTGCCACGGGAATGCTTGCACGACCGAAAGAAAAAAGCAGAGAGGATGAGGGCTGATGAAAAAGGTGATTGCATTCTTTATCCGTTATCCCATCTGGACCAATGTGCTGATGTTTAGCATTGTTGGGTTTGGATTGCTTTGCTGGAGTGAAATGAAATACTCATTTTTCCCCGTGATACCGCCGGACATGATCATCGTTGAAGTGGAACTCATTGGTGGCTCACCGGAAGAAGTCGAAGAAGGGGTGGTCATAAAAATCGAGGAGAACATTGAGGGGATTGAAGGCATTGAACGCATCACGTCCGTGTCGAGAGAGAATGCTGCCCGGGTGACCGTCGAAGTAATGAAAGGAGAAGATGTTGATAAGGTATTACAGGATATCAAGAACGCCGTTGACCGCATCAGCTCGTTTCCCAAGTACAGCGAAAAGCCGGTCATCTATGAACGCAAGTACCGTGATGATGTCATGTCTATAGTATTGCTGGGGGAGACAGACTTATTTAACCTGAAATATGTGGCGGATGAGATGCGTGATGAGCTGCTGGCCATGCCGGAAATATCACAGGTTACAATTTCAGGACTTCCGCGCCTCGAATTTTCAATTGAAGTAACGGAAGCGGATCTTAGACGTTACCTGTTGACCTTTGATGAAATCGCCTCCGGAGTGGCTGCTGCAAACATTAATATCTCCGGTGGCAAAATCGAAACGCCGGATGAAGAGATCCTGATCCGTACATGGGGACGAAAGTATTTCGCCAATCAGCTGTATGGCCTTGTCGTGCGTGGCAATCCCGATGGAACCGTCATCCGCCTGCGTGATATCGCTACGGTAAAAGAGAAGTGGGAGGATATACCGGACAAGGTCTATTACAATGTCCAAAATGCGGTAAAAATCAAGATTGAAAAAACCGCACAGGAAGATATCCTTGCCATTGCCAAACGGGTTAAGCAATATCTTTCGCACTTCAATAAAACGCATAAGAATATACAGGCAATTGTTCGGCACGACCAGACGATCTCTCTCGAACAGCGACTCACCTTGCTCAGCAAAAACGGGTTAATCGGCCTTGTGCTGGTCATAACGCTTCTGGGATTTTTTTTAAACCTTCGTTTATCATTCTGGGTGTCGGTAGGCATCCCTTTTTCGTTTGCCGGCATGTTCATTGTGGCTCTTCTTTCAGGTATTACCATCAACGTTATATCGTTAATGGGCATGATCATTGTGGTGGGTATCCTGGTTGATGATGCCATTGTGGTGGGTGAGAATATCTATGCCCATTATGAACGGGGAAAGCCAGCGCTTGAGGCGGCCATTGAGGGCACCTGTGAAATGGTTCCACCGGTATTTACCTCGGTTTCTACAACCGTGATCGCCTTTTTGCCCTTTTTCTTTCTGGACGGATTTCTGGGTAAGTTTATTTGGAACATGGCGTTGGTGGTCATTGCCTCTCTTTTGTTTTCCCTGGTTGAAGCATTTTT
>CAZOKO010000024.1:23109-28445 GCA_964580455.1 uncultured Thermodesulfobacteriota bacterium
TTTATTGACAGAGATACCCTGCCGGTGAATCTGTCGCTGGTTGCAGGCAGACAAGAGGAAGATACCAACAGGGTGCTTGAGCGAATAGAAAAGGCCTGCTGGCAGGTAAACCAGGACTTGAAAGAGGAGCGTTCAGATGGATGTGATGTTATCCTGGGCATCATGCGCGAGATCGGCAGCAATGACTTTAATGAAACCGGGAGCCACACGGGCAAACTGACGCTTCAGCTACTAGACGGAGAAATGCGTGAAATGGATAGTTACCTGATTGCCAACCGTATTCGAGACGCTGTGGGCCCAGTACCCGAAGCACAGAACATTACTTACGGTCGTTTCAGCATGTTTGGGAAACCGATTTCCGTAAGCCTTCTGGGTAATGACTTAAAAAAGCTTCGGCAAACCAGTCGTCTGCTTGTTGAGGAATTGAAGAATTTCACTGAGCTTACCGATATAACCGATTCGGAACAGGAAGGACGTCGGGAAGTTGCCGTTACCTTGAAGCCCCGGGCCCATGCCCTGGGATTAAAACTCCAGGATGTGGTGGGACAGATCCGCCAGGGGTTTTACGGACAGGAAGCGCAACGCATTCAGCGCGGACGGGATGAGATTCGGGTCTGGGTACGTTACACCGATCAGGATCGTGCCTCTCTGGGATTTCTTGAACAGATGCGTATTCGTACACCTGACGGTGCTGAATATCCTTTCAGTGAACTGGCCGAATACAGAATCAAACGGAGTGTTAGCCATATTAATCATCTCAACAGACAGCGGGAAATTACCGTGGAAGCAGCCCTTGCCAATGAAGAAACGCCTTTGCTGCCAATTTTACAGGAAGTACAGCAATCGGTCGTTCCCCGGGTACTTTCACAGGTGGAAGGGGTAAAGGCCTCCTATGAAGGACAGTCCAGGGAACAGGGAAAGGTAATGCGCTCTATTAGGAGAGCATTTCCTATCGCGTTTGTCGGTATGTTCATTCTTATCATACTTGTATTCCGCTCGTATGCCCAGGCCGGGCTGGTCTTTTCATTAATACCACTTGGAATCATGGGTGCCATCTGGGGACATGGTTTGCAAGGCATCCTTCTCAATATACTTTCGCTGTATGGTCTCATAGCCCTTACAGGCATTGTCGTCAATGATAGCATTGTGTTGATCGATCGGGTCAACCGAAATTTGCTGGCAGGGCAAAAAATCTATGATGCTATCTACAATGCCTCCCTATCACGTCTGCGGCCTATCCTGCTTACCACGTTGACAACAGCAATCGGTCTTGCACCACTTATTTTTGAAACCAGCCGACAGGCTCAGTTTCTGATCCCCATGGCGGTCTCTATTGCCTATGGCCTGCTTTTTGGTACATTTATCCTGCTAATCGTGTTGCCTTCCGGATTCCTTGCACTGAACAGGATACGCTGTGCTTGGGCACAATTTCTTTACCAGAAGCCGATAACACCGGAACAGGTAGAACCGGCATTTCGTGAGCTCACAGAGGCCGAATCATTATCAGTCAGGTTAAACGGAGAGAAATGATGAAAGGAAAAGATTGTTGCATAACTTTATATCTACAACTATTGTTAGCAGCCATTTCATTTGTTCCACTTATTTCCAACGATGCCCATGCATCCACCCAGGAAATGAATGTCGAGGATGCAATCAGACTGGGGCTTAAAAACAACTACGATATACAAATTGCCCGGAATGAAGCAGAAATAGCCATTAATAATAAAGGCAAGGGTATAGCTAATTTTTTACCGGTCATTGATGCCAACGGTGATTTTCGCTACGATGATACAAACGAGAAGACCGGTTCCCCTACGAGCTTTGGGAATTCCGTCACACGAACGTCCAGTTCAAACCTCAGTCTGAGTTGGACGTTGTTTGATGGCTTTAGTATGTTTGCTGATAAGAAACGTTACGATGAACTTGCAAAGAGTGGAACCTATCAAGCGCGCAACACCATCGAAAGCACAGTGTTGTCTGTAATGCAGGCATTTTTTGACTTGGTGCAGCAGGAACAGTTGCTGGATGTTGTCCTTGATACGCGAGCTATTTCAAAGAGACGCCTTGAGAGGGAGGAAATACGGCGAGATCTGGGTGGCGCGTCTTCAACTGACTTGCTCAATGCCAGGGTTAATTTTAACAATGATGAATCAACGCTGCTGGACCAGGAGCTTTCAGTCACCATCGCCAGGAAAGAGCTGAACATTGCACTGGCACAAGATCCCAACACGCCTGTTGTAGTCAAAAAGGAAATTGTTATTCCACCCCTTGATATGACGTTAGATGATTTGCTCATGCTTGCACAGAAGAGAAACAGCGTCTTGCTCACTGTTCTACATAACAAACGAGTTGCCGAGGAGAATGTGAGGATTGCCCGCTCAGCCTTTTGGCCACGACTTGTCCTGAATAGTAGTTACGGATACACAGACCGGTCACTGTATGGCATTGCTGTTACAACCGGCGCTTACAGGGGTGGCAATAGCATTGAATCAGGTGTTGGGCTCGTACTATCTTTTAATCTGTTTAACGGAAATGTTGATAAAATAAACTATCAAAATGCACGCCTGGAGGAACTCAACCAAGATCTTTCGTTGAGAAATATCAAGAATGAAATTGCCGGTCTGGTGCAGGAAAAATACACCACGTTTCAAAAACGGATGGCAAAGGTACAGCTAGAAGAACAAAACACCGTTACCGCCCGACAGAATATGCAACTGCAGAAGGAGCGTTATGCAATTGGCGCTTCCGATTCACTTGATTTCCGCGATGCACAGGTAAATTATGCTCAAGCTCAGGTGAGCCTCATTATCGCCCGATTTGATGCACGCATTTCGCTGCTTGAAATCCAACAACTCATAGGTAAATTAGAGATCGAGTAACTACGGGCAGCAAATAGTGTGTTCAGAAAAGGCATGAAGTAAACCGTTATGTGTTGTCTCTCCTCGTTCCTGACAGGATGTCATAGACTCCGCCCGGCTCTGTGGTAAAGGCATCACCGTCAATATTTAGGAACGTGTAGGGCATCTGCTGGTCCAGCTCACCCACCTCTTCGGTGTACATAAAGTTACTTCCCTGAAATGAATAGATTTTAAAGGGCACATCGTTTTCTCCCTCCCGGCTTGCAATGCCGGAGGCAACACAAGGGAAAAAGTTGCTGTTTCTGGGCATAGACTCATCAACGACCCAGACGACCGTTGATTCATCTCCGTACACCACATCCCACGTTCCCAGCCATACAACGCATTGATCCTCTCTATCATCGTCCCCTGAACCACCCAATACAGGACGATATTTCTGAACACGGTAGTTTTTGGCATCCGCAACGTAGACCTCTCCGGAGGCATTTACTGTAACAGCACACGGTCCGAACAGTTCACCTGCATCTTCACCCATGGAGGCCCAGGAGGTGACAAAAGTACCATTGTTGTCAAATTTCTGCATACGGTTATTCTGGGTATCCGCTACGAACACATACCCCAGGTCATCTACCCATACACCACCTGGTCCACTAAACTCACCCTTGCCGTTGCCTTTTGAACCCCATGCAGTTAAAAAGGTGCCGTCCCTGTCGAATTTCTGAATGCGATGATTGTAGGTGTCGGCTACAAACACATGGCCAAGAAAGTCCACGGCGAGATCAAAAGGTCCTGAGAGTTCTCCTTCGGCAGTTCCCTCTAAACCCCAGGCGCTTTTGAAGGTACCGCTTGAATCAAATAGCTGTACCCGGTTGTTGCCCGTATCTGCTACGAATACAGTTCCCTTATCGTCAACAGCTATGCCTGCTGGATAATCGAACTCTCCCTGACTTGTTCCTTCAGACCCCCATGTGGAGAGAAAACCACCATTAGCATCGAACTTTTGCACGCGATTGTTAAGATAATCTGTTATGTAAATGGTTTCGGAAGCATCAATGGTAATACCAGTCGGACGGAACGTATCCCCATCTTCACTATCGGCAGGGTATCTCCACTGGGTGATGAAATTACCTTCAGCATCAAATTTGTGTATGTAGGACTGCCAGATGTCTGCAACGTAGACATTTCCCGAAGGGCCAACGGCAATATCTGAAGGTTCTAAAATAACCACTCCATCGCTATTGTTCCCGGATGGCCACTCTACAAATTCATAGGTGAAGAATGCTATGCAGGCGCAGGTGAATACCAGAGCAGGTATGATTAGTCTTAAAGTGGTTCGTCCAAGAGATGTGGTTTTAATCATGTATACCCCACCGTTTTGTTGGATTTATTTTGTGATATCAAATGTTTTGGATAAATAAACCATATTGGTAGTTATATCATAATTCCAATAAAGGTAAACAAAAATAATAATGTAAACATTGAGAAGTTTCTTGACTCGCTTGAATGGTCTCTGTATACTTTTTCACATCTTGAAACATGAGAGCGCAGAGGAGGTATAGGACAATGAAACATGGCAGGGTATATCCAGGTATGAGCGTTCGTGTAATCAGCGCTTTGTTGATCGCTGTCGGAGTATTGCACTTTTCTTTACCGGTCAGGTCTTTTGCCGGTCAATCTGATGGTGTTGTTGAAGAGTCCTGTGGTGAAGAAAATGTTAACGGTAAGAAGGTTCTCATTGCCTATGACAGCAAACACGGGTCAACCGCCCTGGTTGCTCGTCAGATAGCAGACGTCTTATGTATCTGTGGCTATCAAGTTGATATAAGCCGAGCTCGAAAGGTTGAGGATGTAACGCTCTATGATGCTGTTGTTGCCGGCAGCCCCATTTACTGGGCCAAGTTCCTTCCCGGCACACAACTGTTTTTGAAGAACCACGAGCAAACCCTTGCTACCATGCCGGTTGCCCTGTTTGCCCTGTCTACCTATGTAGATGAAGAGACGGGCCTGGTTAGTGACGAGGTGAAAGGGTTTTTTGTTGACAAAGAACTTGAGAAGGTGCCTGGGATTAATCCTGTAGGAGAGATCGGTCTCTTGGGTGGTACGTTTACGCTGCGAACGTTATTCCCGGTTGAGGCGTTTTCCATGAAGCTTGAAAATTATTCTGATAGTAACTATCTTAATGAAGAGGTCGTTATCACCTGGGCACAAAAACTCTGTGTCCTTTTTAAGTAAGATAGGACATCACCTGTTGCAATGCTGTGCGCATGCCAGCGTACCGGTACATTAGCAATCTCTCCTCATGGTACTCCACCCATGAATCCCCGATTGTTTTTTTGTTAATTATGTGGTTTTTATGTTGGGGGGAGATGCGTATGGAAGAATAGCTGTTCAGGGAGAGGCATTGTGCTATTAGGTACTCCATGCCCTTTCAAACCATTTTTTCTCACGCTTCTTTCCTGAAGAAAATGGTATAATTTT
>CAZOKO010000025.1:0-24956 GCA_964580455.1 uncultured Thermodesulfobacteriota bacterium
CCTGCCGGCCATTTTATTTCATCTTTCTCGCAAATGGTGGAAATGCTTAGCTGGTCAATCTTTGGTTTTAAGAGCTTCAGTTCGGCTTCTCGCCTGCTCAAATCCTTCCCGTCTAAAATCTCATCAATCTGCTTCATCATTTCAATTGCCTCCTTGATTCTCTCCTCCACTTGCCTGGCTGTGTGTGAATCGATCAAACCAAACTCGGCCTTAACCTGATTAAGACGCAGTGCCGCTTGATAAGAGGTTTCTACAATCTCCTCTCTTGTCATCCATTTAGTTTCATATCCCAGGGTATATTTCCAGCTCGGTTGCAACAGTGCCTGCCGATATTCTTCTAATGTCCTGTATAAGACCCTGTAACCAAACTTCTCTGATTCTTCATAAGCAAGACTGCCTGGATCAATGAAAGGGGCAAGCGGCGAGATAAAGGGATTGAGCTTTTTGCCAAACTTCTTGAGTAAATCCTTACAATAATCTACTGTGCCCAGTGCCTTTTCAGGGGTCTGATAGGGAAGTCCTATCATAAAAAAGAGATCAAATTTTTGGCAACCGCATTTAAGCGCGGATTCAATAGTATCCTCCAGTTCGGCATTACCGTACGTTTTCCCGGATGACCTCCTGATTTCTTCCAGGTGTGATTCGGGCGAGAACTCAAAATTAAAGTTGGGGATAGCATTGCCAACCATCTCAAAATATTCTTTTGGAGCAGGGTTAAAAAGCTCCAGCACAATCTGATTTGCCGGTTTATGCTCACGCAAGTTGTTCAATACCTTTTCCGCATAGTCCTCTCCTCTCTGTCTCAAATCACCCACCACAAATATTGGCCCGTTGGTAAATCTACTGGCTGCGCATATATCTTTAGCAACCAGTTGCGGTGATCTGAAGGCGGGAGTTTTTCTCTGGCAGTACATATTCACTGCATACTTTGAACCTCCGCAGAAGACGCAGTTGTGCACACAACCCCGACAGGTCATAATAGCAGTGATAGGATATTTCCACCAATCGTGAATGGAGGTAATCCCCTTCAAATCCCCATACTGGAGTGCAGATTTGATAAGATTAAGATAGTTATTGGAGAACCCATCAAGGTGTGAGAGAGTTTGGGAAAAGGGGTTGCTGTGGATGTCGTTTCCATCTTTGAAGGTAAGGTTTGGAATTTGAGAGAGCTCGCATTCTCCCTTCTCTAAAGCCTTTAATAAATTACACATCGCTTCTTCTGCAGAATCGCCCCTTATCACATAATCTACTTGAGGATAGGCAATCAATTCCCGGTGGAAGTAAGTTGCACTATAGCCGCCAAAAATCACCGGGATATCGGGATGATACTTTTTACATATCCTGGCTACTTCCAGACTGCCATGAGCATGGGGCAGCCAGTGGAGGTCAATACCAAATGCCCTGCACTTTAATTTCTTTATGGTCTTTTCCACATCATAATTTTTATCTTCAAGCATGAGGTATGCGAGATTTATGATTCTTACCCGTAAACCGTGCTGACACAAGTATTCTGATAAGGACGAAAAGCCTATCGGATACATCTCGAAGATAGGTGTGGAAGGAATCACATCGCTGATGGGACCATACAGAATAGTCTTTTCGCGAAAATCATACACACTTGGTGCATGCAGGAGAATTAGATCAGGGGTAAAGAATGCCATGGATGCTTTACAGGGATAGTTGCAGGAAATGGTTTTAAGAATTTCTTAATTGGTTTTCTGCTATTTATTAAGATTCTAAGCTTTACTAAAGAACCAATCAATTCTGTGTTCTATTAATAACTGAGGTACCAGCTATTTGTCAATTAATCTTCTCATAAAGCTTCATATGGTTATCCGGAAACCTCCAGTTGATTGCCCTGATGAAATTATTAACAATACTGGATTCCCGCTGGAGTTTATCCCGTACTTGATACGGGGCGGGAATGACATGTTTTTTCAACCGGTTCCATACTTGTCTGTCATCCCTGCGAAAGCAGGGATCCAGGAACTAACAGACAACTTGAGTATTGTAGATAAGTAGAAAGCTTCATTAAAGTTTCGGTACAAAGAAACAGATATCTTATCATTGCGCATCAGCCAATAACACTGTAACCATTGGATATCACTGATAAATAAATTTATTTTGGCGAGTGGTTGGATAATTTTTCGGGTCGCTTTCTCAGGAAAAAATCTTTTGAACATTTAGCAGGATTGGAGTTTAAAGGTCAGAGTTCAAGAAGGTGACAAAAAGTTATTAACTCCCCCTCTTTTCCGCTTGACATGTCATCGTAATTATTTAAAATACAAAAATGAAGTAATCATTTGCCACAGAACACACAGAATGCGCTGATAAATTATTATCTCTGCGCCCTCAGCGTGCTCGGCGTTGAAAGAGAATAAAGCTTAATCGTAAAATAATTTTTAAGGAATTTAATAGATGAAAACACCCATCATTAAAACGGTATTTCTAGGGTTGACAATATTACTTTCACAATTTGGATGTAGCTCAACACAAGTTGAAAGCGAGAACATCTACTATACCTCAAAATTTTTTGCCGAAGAGTATGACAAGGTGTGGAAAGCACTGGGAGAGATAATGGTTGATGAGCTAATGTACCCCATTAGGACAACAGACAAGAAAAAAGGGGTTATACAGACAGATTGGATTTCAGTCATTAGAATACGTGGTGCATTAAGGTGGTATTTGAAAGCTTTGCTCTATAAGAAAGATAATGGAACACTGGTTAAGATTTATAATAGGGTTGAAGAACCATCAGAAACAAAGGGGAAATTTAAAGACAAGAAAGGTGACTTAAAAACAGGCTGGAAGACTTCCGAAGAAAAGACAGCAGATGTGGGTATTATTTTAGAAATGCTAAGGGATAGGCTTGAGTGAGAATGGAGTATAATGTTCCTTAAAATCCCCCTAAATCCTCTTTTTCTAAGGGGGGCTTTTAGAGGTTGTCTTCATCAATTAATTTTCAACCCCCCCCTCATATGAGGCTCCGTTTTTGTCAAAAGACCTGGAAATCATTCTAAAAGAAGGTGCCAGAGAAGTCGGGGCTCCCCTCAACCAGGAAATGATTCAGATGTTCCTGGTTTATTTAAAAGAACTGAAGGAGTGGAATCAAACGGTAAACCTTACATCCCTTAAAAAAGATACCTCAATCATAAACAAACATTTTATAGATTCCATATCGCTCGTGCCGTATCTGCCTTCTAGGGCATCTCTTCTGGACCTGGGTTCAGGGGCGGGATTTCCCGGGATACCTGCAAAGATTGTAAAACCATCTATTAAAGTTACTTTACTTGAAGCTACACGAAAGAAGGTCAATTTCCAGCGACACCTGATAAGAGTATTGGGGCTTACTCTCATCTACCCTCTTCAGGGTCGGGCGGAGCATTTGCAATTTGAAGAAGGCTCGCCTTCTGGTTTTGACATAGTTACCTCAAGGGCATCTTTCAGGTTGGGGAAATTTCTAGCACTTGGACTCCCCTATTTGAAAAAGGGGGGTTATCTTATTGCCATGAAGGGAAAACGCGCAAAGGAAGAACTGAAAGACAACCGGCACATATTGAAGGATTTATCCGCAGAAGAAAGCAGGACAGAGGAGATTATATTGCCAGGCGGACAAAGAAGATGTTTGATTTTTATAAAGAAATTGTGAATGTTTCACGTGAAACATTTTTTATTTTTGTCTTCCAAACTGGCTTCAGTTGTGTTATATTTCTACATCCCCCTTTTTCAAAGGGGGACTTTCCATGGTGTAATTCTCGTGAACTAGAAAATGTGGCATTAAATCCAAAAATTTTTAACCTTAGCATGTCTTTGCGGTTTAATTTTTCCAAAATCCATTCAATGGTCGCCGAACCATCCGGTAAAAAAGAAAGTTCCTAAAGGGAAAGCATGGGGAAAGTCATCTGCATAGCTAATCAGAAGGGTGGGGTGGGAAAGACGACCACTGCCGTCAATCTTTCAGCTTCTCTGGCGCTTGCCAAAAAAAAGACGTTATTAATCGACATTGACCCGCAGGCAAATGCAAGCAGTGGAGTGGGGATAGAAAAAGGAAGTGTAGAGAAAAACATATATCATGTAATCATTGAAGATCAGGAATTTGCACAGATTATAAAAGAAACCTCTTTCCCCTGTCTTTCTGTAGCTCCTTCCAGCATTGATCTCATTGGGGCTGAGCTAGAGCTGGTAAATGTCTCTGGAAGAGAGGCAAGGCTTAAGGAAAGATTGATAGGGGTTACCGACAACTATGATTATATTATTATTGATTGTCCGCCATCTCTGGGGCTGTTGACGGTTAATTCACTGAATGCAGCAGGTTCTGTTTTGATTCCCATTCAATGTGAATATTATGCTCTGGAAGGTTTGAGCCAGCTTTTAAACACTATCAAAAGGATCAAAAGGGCATTTAATCCCAACCTCAAGATTGAAGGCTTCTTACTAACCATGTTTGATAAACGCAACAACCTTTCTCACCAGGTTGCCTGTGAAATAAAGAATTATTTCCCCGAGAAGGTACTTCAGACTGTTATTCCCAGAAATGTAAAGTTGGGGGAGTGCCCCAGTTATGGAAAACCAGTCTTTTTCTACGACAAACTATCTGCTGGTGCCAGGAGCTACCTGGAACTGGCTCAGATTATAACCAATGGGGAGAGTGATTATCATGGCTGAAAGAAAGGCCCTCGGCAAGGGTTTGGGCGCCTTAATTCCGGATGTTGGGGGTGATTTTGAAAGAAAGGAGAGAGGTTTTCATTGTAACATCGACGAGATCCAATTGAATCCCTATCAGCCTCGAAACGTCTTTGACCAGGAAAAGATTGAAGAACTGGCAAATTCTATAAAGGAAAAGGGTGTTATCCAGCCTCTGCTTGTAAAAGAGCTGGAAATGGGTTACCAGCTCATTGCGGGGGAGCGTAGGTTAAGGGCGGCAAAGGTTGCGGGGCTTGTTAGTGTTCCTATCATAGTAAAAAAGGTCTCGGATGAAGAACAACTGGAATACTCTTTGATCGAAAACCTGCAAAGGGAAGATTTAAACCCAATTGAAGAAGCGGACGCCTTTAAAAGGCTGATGAAAGAGTTTGGCTATACACAGCAGAAGCTTTCCCAGGTACTCAGCAAAAACAGAACAACCATAGCCAACCAGCTCCGCTTGCTAAAACTTCCTGATATGGTTAAAGAATCGCTTGCTCGAAACGAAATTAGCATGGGGCATGCCAGAAGCCTTCTCGGCTTGAATGAAGTGCAAAAACAGAGGGAAGCATACAGGATCCTGTTGCGCAAGGGCCTGTCGGTGAGGGAGACCGAGAAGCTGGTGAAGAAACTAAGCCAGGTGAAGAAAAAGAAGGTGGAAGAGAAGAGATTAATACATTTGGAATATGTACGAAATGATCTCATACAATGTCTGGGCACCCAGGTAAAAATTGTAAAGAGAGGGAAAAAAGGTAAACTTATTATTGAATTCTACTCCTCAGAAGAACTGGAACGTATTATAGAAAGGATAAAGGGGGTTCATGAAAAAGCAAGAGTTTAAGTATGATGCCACCCAGATTCAGGTTTTGGAGGGTTTTGAGGCAGTCAGGAAAAGGCCAGCCATGTATATTGGAAATACCGGCAGCAGTGGCCTTCATCATCTGGTATATGAGGTCGTTGATAATAGCATAGATGAATCACTGGCCGGATACTGCGATCGTATCGAAGTGGTTATCCATACCGATAACAGTGTTACGGTTGTTGACAACGGGAGAGGTATCCCTGTTGATATCCACCCTGTTGAAAAAAGGCCTGCCGCTGAGGTGGTTATGACAACCCTGCATGCAGGAGGTAAGTTTGACAATCACAGCTATAAGGTTTCAGGAGGTCTGCACGGGGTTGGAGTCTCAGTGGTCAATGCCTTATCTGAACACCTGGGTCTGGAGATTAAGAGGGATGGGAAAGTATATCACCAGGCTTATCAGAGGGGGAAACCCATATCTAAGCTGGAACCGGTAGGCAAAACAAGCGGCACTGGCACCAAGGTGGTTTTCAAACCGGATACGGATACTTTTGAAACTATTGAATTCAGCTTTGATATCCTCTCGCAAAGGTTAAGAGAACTGGCATTTTTAAACAAAGGTGTTCTGATTACCATAGAGGATGAGAGGAATGAAAAAAGGCATGAATTCATTTACAAGGGAGGTATTGTCTCTTTTGTAGAATTTCTTAACAAGAACAAGAACACCCTCTATCCCAAACCTATTTATCTTCAGGGCGAGAAATCTTTCTTTTCCATGGAAGAGGGGGGAAGGAAAGAACACATCGTTCAAATAGAGATTGCACTCCAGCACAATGATACATACACAGAAAATATATTCTCCTTTGCCAATAATATTAATACGAAAGAGGGTGGCACCCACCTTTCCGGGTTTAGAACGGCTTTAACCAGGACAGTCAACAACTACGCTGCCAAGAACCTTTCTTCAAAGGATTTTAAAGATAATTTTAAAGGCGAAGACCTTCAAGAGGGTCTTACATCTGTCGTCAGCGTAAAACTGCCACAGCCTCAATTTGAGGGACAGACTAAAACCAAATTGGGAAACACCAATATCAAGGGGATGGTAGAACAATTGATAGGTGAAAAACTGAGCTACTATCTGGAGGAAAACCCCAGAGTTGCCAAAAAAATAGTGGCGAAGGGGTTGGAAGCTTCGCGGGCACGGGAGGCTGCACGTAAGGCCAAAGAGCTTACCCGCAGAAAAACCGCCCTTGAAAGCAGTTTCCTTCCGGGGAAATTAGCTGACTGTCAGGAAACTGACCCTGCCCGATGTGAAATCTATCTGGTTGAGGGTGATTCCGCTGGTGGTTCGGCCAAACAGGGTAGGGACCGCCGTTTTCAGGCCATTTTGCCGCTTAAGGGGAAAATTTTAAACGTGGAAAAGGCACGTTTTGACAAAATGCTTGAAAATAATGAGATTAACACCATCATTTCCGCCCTGGGAACGGGAATTGAGCAAGATGAGAACAAGCTTTTAACTCCCCGGTATCATCACGTTATTATCATGACTGATGCTGATGTGGATGGATCTCATATTAGAACGCTGCTTCTCACTTTCTTTTACAGAAGAATGCCCTCCCTCATAGAGAGGGGTTATCTATACATTGCCCAACCCCCCCTGTTTAAAGTAAAAAGGGGGAAACAGGAGAGATACGTCAAGGACGAGGGTTTATTAGAAAAGTACCTTCTCGAATGTGGTGCAGAAGGGGTTGAACTGATATTAAAAGAATCGGATAAACCCATTAAGGGTAACAGGTTGCTTGCTCTGCTGGAGAAGGCAATTAAATACAGGAGGTATTTGGAAAATCTTGAGAAAAAACAATGGGATAAGAACATTTTGAGTGCATTGGCTTTTGAAGATAATTTTCAGAAGGATACCCTTAAAAACAAATCGAGCGTTGAAAAGTTCCTGGCAGGCATTAAAAGTCACGCCAGCTTTTTCTATCCTTTTGTTCCGCCTATGGAATATTCTCTCACAGAAGACGCAGAACACAGCTGTTTTTCTATCCAATGCCTTTCTAAAATCAATGGAATTATCAGGGAGACATTCATCGATTTTGATCTTCTAACATCTACCGAGCTGGAAGAACTTAGAAAGATGGCAAAAAGCCTTAAAGCCGCTGGTTCTCCACCTTTTATCATTAGTCACAAAAATGAAACGCTGGAGTTAAACACTCTATCCGAGGTATTAGGGTATGTCCTAAACTTCGGGGAAAAGGGGCAGGAAACACAAAGATATAAAGGTCTGGGGGAGATGAATCCGGATCAACTATGGGAAACTACCATGAATCCGGAAAAACGCACGTTATTCCAGGTAAAAATAGAAGATGCCATTGAGGCAGATGAAATATTTACCATTTTAATGGGAGACCAAGTAGATCCAAGAAGAAACTTCATATACGATAATGCAATAAATGTAACAAATTTAGATGTTTAGCAACCGATACTTAGGGATTGAGGAATTTGTTTGATTCTCAGAGTAGATTTTCGGTCAGATACTTATTAGAATAACAAGGTGAAAAAACTATGGATTTGGAGTTAAAGCCACAGCAGCTAGCGGTTAATATCGAAGATGAGATGAGAAAGTCCTATATGGACTATGCCATGAGTGTAATTGTCGGCAGGGCGCTGCCAGACATAAGAGATGGTCTTAAACCAGTGCATCGCAGAATCCTTTATGCCATGCAAGACCTGGGAAATTTCTGGAACAAGTCTTACAAGAAATCGGCAAGGATTGTGGGAGATGTAATTGGTAAATATCATCCTCATGGAGATGTAGCTGTTTATGACTCTATCGTCCGAATGGCTCAAAGCTTTTCTTTAAGGTATCCCTTAATTGACGGTCAGGGAAACTTCGGCTCCCAGGATGGGGATCCCGCTGCAGCTATGAGGTATACAGAGGTGAGGATGTCTGAAATTGCCTCTGAACTCCTGGCTGACATCGATAAGGAAACGATTGATTTTGTACCTAATTACGATGGGACAATCGGGGAACCATCAATACTTCCAGCCAAAACCCCCAATCTGCTCATCAATGGTTCCTCCGGGATTGCTGTGGGGATGGCAACCAATATCCCCCCCCACAATATAAAGGAGGTTATTGATGGTACTACTGCCCTAATTGAAAATCCTGACCTGAGCATGGATGAGTTGATGAAGATTATCCCAGGCCCTGACTTTCCTACAGCCGGTTTTATCTATGGTCGTGAGGGAATCAGGGAAGCGTATCGGACAGGAAGGGGTATTCTGCAGCTGCGAGCAAGAACCTTTATTGAGAAGAAAGCCAGGGGAGAGAAGGAATGTATTATCATCTCTGAGATACCTTATCAGGTAAACAAGTCACGCTTAATAGAGAGAATTGCTGAGCTGGTTCAGGAAAAGAAGATTGAAGGTATCTCTGACTTGAGAGATGAATCAGATCGCGAAGGGGTACGCATTGTTATTGAGCTAAAAAGGAATGAGATAACAAAAGTTGTTTTAAATCAGCTATACCAGCATACCCAGATGCAGATTACTTTTGGCATCATCATGCTGGCACTGGTAGATAACCTGCCTAAAATTCTTAACCTTAAGGAGTTGCTGAATCACTTTATCGATTATCGAAAGGTAATCATATTAAGGAGAACCGCCTATGAATTGAAAAAGGCGGAACATCGGGCACATATCCTTGAAGGGCTGAAGATTGCCATAAGCAATCTGGATAAGATCATTGCCTTGATCAGATCCTCTGCCAATCCCGGGGTTGCGAGAGAAGGGCTGATGAAGAAATTTAAACTTTCTCAGATACAGGCTCAGGCAATTCTTGACATGCGACTTCAGAGATTGACAGCTCTGGAGAGGGACAAGATCGATGAGGAATACCTGGAGGTGGGGAAATTCATAAAAAGGCTTAAACAGATATTAGACAAGGAAGCGCTCGTTCAGGAAATTATTATAGAGGAACTTACCGAAACGAGAAAGAAGTATGGAGACGAGAGAAAAACTGAAATTACTGAAAAAGAAGCGGCGATTAATATTGAAGACCTGATTATAGAAGAAGATATGGTTGTGACCATTACTCATAACGGCTACATTAAACGTAACCCCATAAGCCTCTATCGCAGTCAGCGTCGAGGAGGGAAAGGGGTAACAGGAATAACGACCCGCCAGGAAGACTTCGTAGAAGATATGTTTGTGGCTTCCACCCACAGTTATATCCTCTTCTTCACAAACACAGGAAAGGTATTCTGGCAAAAGATCTATGAGATTCCCCAGGCAGGAAGAGCAGCTATGGGAAAAGCCATTGTGAACCTACTCCACTTAAGCTCTGAAGAAACTATCGCTGCAATACTTCCGGTAAGAGAGTTTGAAGAGGAAAAATATATAGTAATGGCTACCAAAAAAGGTTTGATCAAGAAAACCTCTCTTATGGCTTACAGCAGACCACGGGCAGGTGGCATTATTGCCCTGGGCATTGATAATGGAGATGAGCTGATTGCAGCGCGTGTGACGGATGGAAACAGAGAAATCTTCCTGGGTTCCAAAAAGGGGAAGGCAATAAGATTTAAAGAACAAGCAGTTAGACCTATGGGGAGAACTGCCCGGGGTGTAAGAGGCATGATGGTTGGTAAAGATGATGAGATAATTGGGATGGAATCGATCGGGGAAGGCGAGTCCATTCTGACCATTACGGAAAATGGTTTTGGCAAAAGGACAAATACCTCAGAATACCGCATACAGGGAAGGGGTGGTCTGGGGATTATTACTATCAGGACTACTGCACGAAATGGTAATGTGATAGGCATGAAACAGGTTACCAATGACGATGAAGTCATGTTCATTACCAATCATGGAAAGATTATCCGTATAAAGATCAGTGGAATTTCTGTTATCGGAAGAAATACACAGGGGGTAAAGCTGATCGGGGTTGAAAAAGACGAAAAGGTGGTGGGGATTGCCCGTTTAGCGGAAAAAGAGTAAAACCCTGTGTCTCGTATCATAAATTCGCATATCTATTACAGTCATTGCCTGGCTGAGCTTGGCCAAGCCGAGCCTGAAGGGCGTGGCAATCTCATTCCTAGTAAGCTTTTTTGATGAGATCGCGGAGCCTGTCCCGAGTCTCTTCAGGAGATTGCTTCGTCACTGCGTTCCTCGCAATGACAGTTATAATATAAAGCTCTACCAGGACATAAGAGAAAAGTGCTGTGGACATACAAATTGGAGTCATTGGAGCAGGGAGCTGGGGCACTACTTTAGCAAACCTTCTGGCAAAGAAGGGATTCAGCGTATCTCTCTGGGCGTATGAAGACGATCTTGTTCAATCCATAGAAACCAAAAGAGAAAACCCTTTTTATCTCCCAGGCGTAAGACTTTCCGAGAAGATTGTCCCCACTGGTTCTTTAAAAGAAGTCTGCAAGAATAAAGACCTCCTTATTAATGTAACCCCTTCCCAGGTAGTAAGGCAGGTGTTACAGAAAATCCATTCACACCTCTCCTCTCATACAAAGCTGGTAAGTGCCAGCAAAGGTATCGAGAACAACACATTACTTACCATGTCAGAAGTGTTCCAGGAAGTACTCTCTGTAGAGGGTGGAAAACGACTGGCTGTTCTCTCGGGTCCAAGTTTTGCCTTAGAGGTAAGTAAAGAAACTCCTACCGCAGTGGCTATAGCCTCAAAAAATCAGGAGCTCGCAGAGCAGTTGCAACACATCTTTTCCACTTCGTATTTTCGCGTTTATACCAACACTGATGTGATAGGAGTGGAACTGGGGGGGGCATTAAAGAATGTAATCGCCATTGCTGCAGGTATCTCAGATGGACTCGGTTTTGGCCACAACACCCGTGCAGCCTTGATTACAAGGGGTCTTTCTGAAATATCACGTCTTGCCTTGAAGATGGGGGCAAACCCCTCAACCCTTTCAGGTCTGACAGGACTAGGTGACTTAATCCTAACCTGTACGGGTGAGCTGAGCAGGAATAGATCTGTTGGGATTAAACTGGGAAATGGAATGGCATTAAACAATATTTTGAAAGATATGAGGATGGTTGCAGAAGGAATTAAAAATACTAAGTCTGCCTATGACCTGTGTAAAAAGAAGGGGATATCGATGCCCATTACAGAACAAGTATATTTTATTTTATACCAGGATAAGAACCCCAAAGAGGCAGTAACCGAGCTTATGGATAGAGAATTGAAGGTGGAATAACTTGATTTCAAAATATATTCCTCTTTTACCACGTGATTCAGTAAATATGGGATATGTTCAAGGCAATCACAACGATCCTTGATTCTGGATGCTAGATACTGGATAATGCCCAAACGAAAAGTCGAATTCAGGAATTTTCTCAATTCGCAATTCCTCAATTCTATTTCTAGTATCATGCATCACGTATGGAGGGCATAAAGATGGGTTCAAAGGACTCGTGCTTCATAGGTATCGATGTAGGATCAGTCAGTGTTAATACAATACTGGTGAACTGTAATCGAGAAATTTTAGAAGAATACTATACAAGGACTCACGGTCAACCTTTAATTACAGTTCATCGGGTTTTAAAAGAAATCCTTTCCCGCATCTCACCTTCCCAGATACTCGGAGTGGCCTTAACCGGGAGCGGGGGGGAACTGATCGCTGAGTTATTAGGAGCAGGGTTTGAGAATGAAATCATTGCCCAGGGTAAATCCATTGAATGTTTTTATCCTCAAGTAAGAACCATCGTTGAAATGGGGGGAGAAGACTCCAAACTCATTTCACTTGATTTTGAGGAGAGATCCAGAAAGATAAAGATTAGTGACTTTACTATGAATTCCGTTTGTGCTGCTGGAACAGGTTCTTTCCTGGACCAGCAGGCACATCGGTTAGGATTTACAGTAGAAGAGTTCGGCCAACTGGCATTAAAATCAAAAAATCCCCCCCGCATTGCCGGAAGGTGCAGTGTCTTTGCAAAAACAGATATGATCCACTTACAACAGGTTGCAACTCCAGATTATGACATTGTAGCAGGGCTTTGTCTGGCAGTTGCCAGAAATTTCAAAAGCACGCTGGGAAGAGGGAAATCCTTTGTAAAACCGATTTCTTTTCAGGGCGGAGTTGCGGCCAATAGGGGGATGAGAAGGGCATTCTGCGAAGGGCTGGAACTAACGGAAGAGGAGCTGATTATTCCTGAACATTTTGCTTCTATGGGGGCCATTGGAACAGCATTGCTTGTCATGGAAAACCCATCTTTTAAAAACAGCTTTCATGGGTTAGAAAAGCTGGTTGAACATCTCTCCTCTCACTCTTTAAATAAAAGCACTGGGCTGGAATCATTGTCATCATTTAGGGGAGTAGAAAAAGGGGCGTACAATACTTCTGTCTCTTCCCTGGCCGGTAGCGGGAGGATTAGAGCCTATCTTGGTGTAGATGTAGGATCGATCAGCACCAATGTAGTTGTGATTGATGATCAAAACCGGTTGCTGTCAAAGCGGTACCTGATGACAGCAGGAAGACCCCTGGAGGCAATTAAGAAAGGCTTAAGAGAAGTAGGAGAGGAAGTGTGTAACAGGGTGCAGATAGCAGCGGTAGGTACTACAGGATCGGGGCGGTACTTAACGGGAGATTTTATAGGAGCAGACGTGATTAAAAATGAGATTACTGCTCAGGCCACTGCAGCAATTGTTATTGATCCTGGGGTAGATACCATATTCGAGATAGGGGGACAAGATTCTAAATACATAAGCCTTTCTAAAGGTGCTATTATTGATTTTGAAATGAATAAGGTATGTGCTGCTGGAACCGGCTCCTTTTTGGAAGAGCAGGCTGAAAAGCTGGGTATCTCGATCAAGGACGAATTCAGCAATCTGGCGCTTGCTGCCTCTTGTCCCGCTTCTCTGGGGGAGAGATGCACCGTTTTTATGGAATCCGATTTAGTACACCATCAGCAGATGGGGGTTGACAGGGCTGATCTGGTTGCAGGTTTGTGTTACTCTATTGTCTTAAATTACTTGAACAAAGTAGTAGGAGATCGAAGAATTGGAGATCACATATTCTTTCAGGGAGGTACCGCTTTTAACCTGGGGGTAGTAGCTGCCTTTGAAAAAGTCCTGGGAAAGAAGATTGTGGTTCCGTGTAATCACGATGTTACCGGTGCTATTGGGGCTGCCATTCTCGCCAGGGAAGAGAAAGAAAGCGGGAAAAGCCATTTTAAGGGTTTTGACTTGAGCAAGAGAAACTATGAGCTTACCTCTTTTGGGTGTAAGAAGTGTCCTAACAGGTGCGAGATCAAAAGACTGAAGGTACGCGGGGAGCGTCCACTCCTTTACGGAAGCCGCTGTGAACGCTTTGAGGTTAACCGCAAGAATAAGCGGAAGAGCCAGCTACCCGATCTCTTTGCCGAAAGAGAGTTCCTCCTTCATCAAGCCTTTCAAGAAAATGACCTCTTTCCCGAAGATGCCCCTCAAATCGGCATACCCCAGAGCATGTTCTATCATGAACTCCTTCCATTCTTTAATACTTTTTTTAAGGAATTGGGGGTTAAGGTCATCCTCTCAGATAAAACTCACAAAGGGATTATCCATATGGGGGTTGAGAGTGTTGTCTCTGAGACCTGCTTCCCAATCAAGGTAGCACATGGTCATATTATGAACCTCATAGAGAAGGGGGTAAAAAAGATTTTCTTTCCCAGTATTATCGATATGGAAAGGGTACACCCAGCGGTTGAAAAAAGCCTGTCCTGTCCTTATGTGCAGTCCCTTCCCTACACTCTAAGGTCTGCCTTCGATTTTGAAAAGTTGGGAGTAGCGCTGATGAGTCCTGTCCTTTACTTTGGCGAGGGGAAAAATAGAGTTGCAAAGGAGCTGCGCAAGGTGGGGAAGGAGCTAGGCAAGAAATCGAAAATAATTAACCGGTCTATCGAGGCCGCTTTTGACGCCCAAAATCAATTCTACCATTCTATGAGAAAGCGGGGGGAGGAAGTTTTGGGTCAACTCGGGGAGAACCAAATAGCTATGGTAATCGTCAGCCGGCCTTACAACGGCTGTGATTCAGGTATTAACCTAAGCCTCCCAAAGAAGATTGCCGATTTGGACATCCTGGCAATTCCCATGGATTGTCTTCCACTGGAGCAGACCGATCTGGTCTCAGGCTGGCAGGAGATGTACTGGAAGTACGGTCAGAAAATCATGGCCGCTGCCCATTTTGTAAAATCCTATCCTTCTTTGCATGCCATCTACCTCACCAATTTCGGCTGTGGACCCGATTCATTTATCTCCCACTTTTTTAAGGAAGAAATGAAGGAAACCCCCTATCTTACTATTGAGATTGATGAGCACAGTTCTGACGTGGGCATTATCACCCGCCTTGAGGCATACCTGGACAGCCTGAAAAATATCCACATGAAAACTCTTAAAATAAAAAGCAAAAAGTTAACAGGTGGAATTTCATCAGATAAGGGGAGAGTTGTTTATATTCCTAACATGTCTGATCACACTTATACGGTAGCAGCAGCTTTTGAGGCCTGTGGGCTTGAAGCTGCCGTCTTGCCAGAGTCAGATGAGGAAACTTTAAGGTGGGGAAGGAAATTAACGTCTGGCAGGGAATGTTACCCCTGCATTTTAACCACAGGAGATATGGTAAAAACAACCCAAGGGGCCGAGTTCGATCCTGATCGAGCTGCCTTTTTCATGCCTTCCGGAAGAGGTCCTTGCCGATTTGGAGAGTACAATCGTTTTCACCGGCTGGTTTTAGATGAGCTGGGTTTTCCCCATGTCCCTATTTTTTCTCCAGACCAGGACGAGTATCTCTATCGCGAACTGGGTGAAATAGGGGAGGGATTTTCCAGGTTGGCCTGGGGAGGAATTGTCTCAATAGACCTCCTGCAAAAAAGACTGAGAGAAGTTCGACCATATGAGGAACAACAGGGGGAGAGCGAGAAAGTATATCATCACTATTTAGAAAAGATTTGCCAGGCAATAAGAAAAAGGGAAGGGACCTCGCCGATTTTAAAAAAGGCAAGTGTTGACTTCAGCTCACTTCAAATAAACAGCATGAAAAGGAAACCCATCATAGGGATAGTGGGGGAAATCTACATCCGATCCAACAGATTTAGCAATGAAGATCTGATTAGGAACATCGAACAGCTAGGGTGCGAGGTGTGGTTGCCCCCTATCTCAGAATGGATTTTGTACACCAACTATACAAGCAAGCGGAGAAGTTTACGAAATAGGCATTACAACAACTTTCTTGCTACCTTCATTACCAATAAGTTTCAAAGAGCCGTAGAACACCGGCTCACAAAGAGTTTTAACAATTCTTGCGAGGTGCTTAGAGAGCCAAAAACGGAAGAGATCATTCAAAAAGCCATTCCCTATATTCATCCATCTTTTGAAGGCGAGACCATATTGAGCATAGGCAAAGCAGTCGATTTTGCTCTTAAAGGTGCAAGTGGTATTATCAACGCCATGCCGTTTACCTGTATGCCCGGCACTATTGTTAATGCCGTTCTAAAAAGGTGCAGGGAATCCCATAATAATATACCTCTTCTTGCCATTTCCTATGATGGTCAAAAAGAGGGCAACACAAAAACCAGGCTTGAAGCATTTACTTATCAGGTTCGACAGTATCGGGAACGAATGAGTTCTTAGTTCGCTTGGTAATATTAGACAAAGTGCTGTCGCAACCAAAATGTTTTGCTGTAATCAAAACGATGCTGGATAAAAGCCAAGAAAGATAATCTAATATCCAGTATCTAATTCATACATGTCTCTTATCAAGAATTAAGCATTCGGATCTCCGTCCGTCTGAATCGCCAAGTTTAGGACACTACCATGACTATTATCACCAAGTATATCGTCAGGGAATTCTTAAAAATGTTTTTTCTGTGCCTGGGCACTTGTATGGCACTGTTTTTTGTAATTGATCTTTCAGTGCAGTATCTTGACAACTTTAATAAATACAACCCCTCCTTTTTTCTCACTGTGCTTTTCTGTTTATACAAGCTTCCACAGATGTTTTGCTGGATGTGTCCCATGGCAATATTGCTGGCGGTTTTTTTAACCCTGGCACTTCTCTCAAGGAATAATGAGATCATTGCTATGAAGGCGGGAGGAATAAGCGTCTATAGAATAATTACACCTTTGCTCGTTCTTAGCGGCTGCGTGGTGGTCACCTCCTTTGGCAACCAGGAATTTATACTGCCCTATACAAGTCAAAAGGCTGAATACATTGAGAACATGAAAATCAAGCAGAAGAAAGGGAAACGATTGTTGAAACAAGACAGGTTCTGGTATCGCAGCGAGGATGCTATTTGTAATATTGATCTTTTTGAATACGAGAGTAATACGCTTCAGGGAATCACCCTTTACTTTTTCGACAAACAGTTTACACTGGTTAAGAGAGTAGATGCAAGTATGGGCAAGTGGATAGAGGGTAAGTGGCATTTTTATAATCTTGTAATCAGAACCTTTAACCCGGATGGCTCGATGGACATAGAAGTCTCCAGGGAGAAGATCATTCCCTTAAAAGAAACACCGGACGATTTTAAAGTAGCCAGGAGAGAACCAGAAGAGATGAGTTATGCCGAACTTAAAGACTATATTGCCAAAATTGAAAAGGCAGGGTATAAGATTCCGGAGTACATTCCCTATCTTTACGCTAAGATCTCTTTCCCCTTCATCTGTTTAATTATGCCCTTTCTTGCTATTCCTTTTGCGCTGCGGACAGGCAGTAAAGGGGGTATGGCGTGGGGGGTTGGTCTAAGCGTGATTATTGGTTTTGTCTATTTTGTTTTTTTCAACTTTAGCCTTTCTCTGGGCAGAGGAGAATTATTGCCACCCCTTATTTCTGCCTGGTCAGCCAATTTCCTCTTTGGAATACTAGGAATTTATCTTCTTTTACATGTAAGACAGTAGAATCCCCCCGCAAAACTCACTTTCTACTACAGTTGAGAGAACATCGTTCCCCCTGGTGAATTGCTATTGACAAAGCAACTGCTGTTAGATACTATTAATCGCTTTAGTGGGTAATTTTCCGAGAAAATTCGAAAGCAATCATTCAATTGAAGGTTATTACTATGAGTTCCGCAGTTTCTGAGCCATTGGTTTCTTATATAAAAAATTTCTCGAAGGCTACGGTTTTGGTCATCGGAGATCTCATGATTGACGAGTTCATCTATGGCAGGGCAGAACGCATTTCTCCTGAGGCACCTGTTCCTGTAGTTAATGTAGTTGAAAAAAGGTATCGCCTGGGGGGAGCAGCGAATGTTCTTAATAACATCCACGCTCTTAATGGAAAAGGATTTCTTTGTGGCGTTGTCGGGAATGATGAAATGGGAAATAAATTTACAGGTGAGATAAAACGTTTGGGTGCAACTGCCGGCGGGATTGTAAAGGAGCGCGGCCGGCCGACTACTGTAAAGACAAGGATTATAGCAGATCAGCGTCAGCAGGTAGTGCGTTATGATCAGGAGGTAAGGAAAGAGATCGCTCATTCAAGTAGAAATAAGATGTTGCGCTACCTTAAAGACAAGTTCAAAAGTGCTAACGCCTTGATCATTTCTGATTATGCTAAGGGGGTCATTTCCGCTGCTTTCTTAAAGGAGCTGTTACCTCTGGCCAAGAAAAGGGAAATACTTATCTGTGCAGATCATCCCAAGCTTAACAATCACACCTTATATGAAAGACACGCAAACATCATTACCCCCAATAAGAAAGAGGCTTCCAGGGTGAGCGGTATCGAGATCGAGAGCGAGATAGGTCTGGTAAGGGCAGGCAAGAAACTGCTTGCCAGTTTGGCATGTGACGCAGTTCTCATTACCCGGGGAGAGGAAGGAATGACTCTTTTTGAGAAAAGAAAAGGCAGTTTTACCCATATCCCTACTAAGGCAAAAGAGGTCTATGACGTTACCGGTGCAGGAGATACGGTAATAGCAACACTCGCCATGGCTTTAGCCGTAGGCGCATCTAATGAGGAGGCTGCCAGGATTTCCAATCATGCCGCCGGTATAGTTGTAAGCAAACTGGGAACAGCTACGGCAACCCCGGAGGAACTTATCGAGAACATAAGGGAGGACCCCTTTTGAAGACATGAGCCAACCCTCAACTCCCAGGCCTGTAAAGTTGATAGTTAGTATTATCTCAAAGGATGAGAGTATCATTAATTTAGCTGTCGCTGACCTTTCTCAATCATATGGGAGGATAGATTTTATGAGCAAACGCCTTCCCTTTAATATGACTACTTACTACCAGTCTGAGATGGGGAGGAATCTGACAAGGAGGTTTATAACTTTTGAAAAACTTCTTGCGGCTGATAGCTTGCCTGATATTAAAAGATGGACTGATGGACTTGAATCAAGGCACAAGGATGATGAGGGAAACAGGAGGGTTAATCTTGATCCCGGTTATATGTCTTTGTATCATCTGATCCTGGCTACCAATAAAAAGTATTCTCACAGACCTTACCTGAGGGACGGAGTCTCAGCTGACTTAACCCTCATCTACAGAAGGAAAAGTTTCCAATCCCTAGAGTGGACATTTCCTGATTATGGTTCAGCAGAAATTATTGAAATAATGAACAGGCTGAGGGAAAGATACCGGGTCCAGCTTGGGGGAATGTGAGTTGAGCTTTTGGAATAGCTTAGATGGTGGATTTTAAATACCAGATACTGGATATATATCTTGCTTGTATTTTATCCGGGATTGTTTTAATTATCCTGATTACAGCCTACAGCAGCCAAATTATAAGCACCTGTTCTTAGCACTAGACAGAAAAGGAGTGTAAATGTTAAAAAGCATGACCGGTTATGGACGGGCAGAATCTTCGGCGGGGGAAGATAAGATTGTAGTTGAGGCGAAGTCGAGCAATCATCGATACTGTGACATTTGTTTGAGAATCCCCCAAAAATATGTTTCCATCGAAAAAGAAATCAAAAGACTTGTTTTATCACGACTCACAAGAGGAAGAATCGATTTATCCCTTCAGTTTGAAAATGGGGAGGAAAAAGAACTAAACCTTGAATTGAACGCCCCTCTGGTACAACGCTACTATCTCCTCTTAAAACAATTGAAGGAAAACTTACAATTATCTGAAGAGATTACCCTCGACCAGGTTTTGACGCAGAAGGATATTATTTTTTCTCAATCCATGCCCCAGAATGATGTTTGCGAGTGGGAGACAATAAAAGGTCCCATTGCTTCCGCTATAGATGAGCTTGTGAAAATGCGAGAAGCGGAAGGCCTGCTATTAAAAGAGGATTTTCTTTCACGGTTAAAGAAGATTGAACTCTTGATTGATCAAATCAAATCTATTTCAGATTCAGCTTTTTGTGATCATCAGAAGAGTTTAAGTAAAAAGATACATGCCCTTTGTAAGAACATGGAGATTGATGAATCAAGGCTTGCTCAGGAAGTATCCTATTTGGTTGAGAGAAGTGATATTTCAGAGGAGTTGGTGCGGGTTCAAAGCCACCTTCTTCAGTTTAAGGACTGGCTAGATTCAGAAGATGCAGTTGGGAGGAGATTGGACTTTTTAATCCAGGAGATTCACAGGGAAGTGAATACCATAGGTTCTAAATCTTACCGTGCAGAAATGTCATTTAAAGTAGTAGAGATCAAAAATGAACTGGAGAGAATCCGGGAACAGGTGCAGAATATTGAATAGTGCCCTTCCTGAAATCATTCTGGTAGAATATTTCCTGAATAGCATTGTTTTTAGAATTCAAAGCACGAAACAAGAAAGAGAATTTAGGAATTGAGAAAATTCCTGAATCTCTTAATTCCTAAGCTCCTTACGGTTTAAGTCGTGGTCCCTAAATTACTAAATATCGGCTTTGGGAATACTGTGGTCTCCTCCCGGGTGGTGACAATTATAACCGCAGGTTCTTCTCCTATGAAAAGATTGAAGGAGGAAGCTAAAGAGAGTGGAAAGCTGATTGACGCCACACAGGGCAGAAAAACCCGTTCCATCATCATTACAGACAGTGACCACATTATACTATCCGCCATTCAGGCAGAAACAATTGCCCAGAGACTTGACGAGGAAGACTCCAGGTTGTATCCCAGGAAATAGCCTATGGGAAAAGAACCAATTTTATTTATAGTTTCTGCACCCTCAGGGGCAGGCAAAACTTCCCTCTGCAGGGAAGTACTTGCTCATATTCCTGGTTTGCGCTTTTCTATTTCTTACACCACCAGGCCCCCCCGCCACAAAGAGATAAGTGGGGTCGATTACAACTTTATCTCACTTGAAGAATTCCAGAAGATGATCGAGGCTGATCAGCTGGTAGAATGGACTGAGATCTATGGGAATTTTTATGGTACTTCAAGACTCTCTGTAGAAGAATGCAGGGATAAAGGTATAGACATCATTTTTGATATAGACCCGGTTGGTGCCAGGAGCATTAAGGAAGCGTATAATGATAGTATTACTATCTTTGTCCTTCCTCCTTCATATAAAGAGCTGGAAGAACGTTTAACCCAGAGGGGTACAGACAATAAGGCTGTCATCAAAAATCGGCTGGATAAAGCAAGAGATGAAATCGAGCAGTCAAGCTGGTACCAATATCAGATCGTCAACGATGATTTCAAAGATGCAGTAGGACAACTAAAAGGAATTATTGATTCTGAGCGATTGAAAAGAAAGAGAAAGTAGTTACACAATAATATCGCTACAGATGGAGCGCTTTCACTGTAGCTAGAATAATAATTGTTCGGCTTATTGACATTCTCGTTGCCGCATTGTCGTTCCCGCGGAAGCAGGAAGCTATATCAAATTGAGGTGTTGCTCCAGGATTCCTGCTTTCACGGAAATGACAATTTGTCTTAAACTTTATGTTTTAGTTGTCTATTAAAAACCCACCGGGTTTTGAACAGATACAGATTGCAGAAATTCGTAGATGTTATTTTAGGAAGAAGGATGGGAGTCGCCTCATCAGAAAAAATCATCCTGGCCCTTGATGTTGAAGGTTTTAATGATGCTGAGAAATTTGTTAAATTACTCTGTGACACTGTAGGTGTTTTTAAAGTAGGAAAGCAGCTTTTTACCCGCTGTGGTCCTGAAATCGTTGAGATGATCCATCGCCACGGGGGGAAGGTTTTTTTAGATCTTAAATTTCATGATATTCCCCATACGGTGGCACGTGCGGTTGAGGAGGCCTGCAGGCTTAGAGTTTTTATGTTAACTATCCATGCGATGGGTGGGCAAAAGATGATAAGAGACGCAGTTGATACCAGCACTAAATGGGCCCAAAATGCGTCCTCCCCTCCACCTCTTATCCTGGCTGTTACCATCCTTACCAGTTTAAAACAGGAAGACCTTAAAGATATAGGGATAGTTTCTCCTGTGGAAGAAGCAGTATTGCGCCTGGCTGAGCTTTCCAGGCATGCAGGCGTTAATGGAGTAATAGCTTCTGCCAGAGAGGCATCACCGATTAGGGCTAATTGTGGTAATGATTTTATTATTGTTACACCCGGCATTAGACCAAGGGGGACAGCACCTGACGACCAGAAGCGTACCGTAACCCCAAAAGAGGCACTTGTGGCAGGCGCTAACTACATTGTGGTAGGCCGTCCGATACTAAAAGCCAAAGATCCACTAAAGGCTGCGATGGAAATAATAGAAGAATTGGGGGGAGAAGAAAGATAAAAAGTTGCATGTCCCTATTGAATACAAGGAACAAGAAGTGTCTGACATCATTTATGGAATCAATCCGGTAACCGAAATCCTTAAGATCCGGGAATCCCGGATTAAAAAGATCCTCCTTGCAAAAGAGAAAGAGGCAAAAGGACTCAAAACGCTGCTTAATCTTGCCCGGAAAGGAAAAGTTCCTGTTGAATATAAGGAAAAACGTTTATTAGACCAGATCTCAGGCGTCAAACATCATCAGGGTATTCTGGCAATTGTTTCGGCCTATAGAGAGACTGATTTAGATGAGATTATCGAGAGCTGGCAGAATTCCGGCGAGAAACTGCTGGCATTGATTTTAGACGGTATTCAGGACCCCCAAAACCTGGGCGCATTAATTCGTACTGCCTGCGCCTGTGGTGTTCACGGGGTTATTACCTTAAGAGATCGGGCATCTCCTATAACCGGGGCAGTCTTTAAGGCATCAGCGGGAGCCGCAGAGCATATGAACATTGCCCGGGCAGGTAATCTATCAGTTGTCATTGAGCGCCTAAAAGAAAGGGGGGCCTGGATTGTAGGAACTGATGCCAGTAGCAAGAAAAGCCTGTATGACTTAGATGGCACTCTTGACCTGGCTCTGGTTATTGGAAGCGAAAGCAAAGGTATAAGGCCATTGCTTAAGAAAAAATGTGATTTTCTTGTAAATATCCCCTTGAGGGGGAAAATCTCTTCCCTCAATGCATCTGCAGCAGGGGCAATCGCCCTCTACGAAATAACAAGACAACGTTATCATCAAGGTAAAAAGAGTTGATAACGCCCCTTCCAACGCGTCGCCCATCATAGATGGGTATAAAGGCACTCGTTTTTGATTCCATGTTTTGTGACCAATATCCAAAGATGTCCTGCTCAATTTCTATATGCCTGGAACACTGTTATATATTATACTTTTGGCAGGGTTACTATAAATGTTACCCCTTTATCATCCTCTACAAGAAGAATTCTCATGTCTCAATCCTCTGCAAAGCTAGAAAGAAAGCCCCACTAGTTGTAGCGAAATGAAAGAATATTAGTAACCCATTTAAGCCAACGTACATTATTTGTGAACCTTCGAATTATTCTTACATAAACTACTGATTGCAAAGTAGCAGATATCCACCCCAGGATCTGTGTTCTGAATATTTGCTTTTAAGTTTGATCTTCCATGGTACCTGCGGAAAATTTTTAAATTTCCTTTCTGAAAGCACTAAATATCTCTTTCCCTGAGCAGACATGAAAGTATAAACATCTTCCTGTTTTGTCAGGGTAACAATAGGTCTTTTTGCATAAAATCTGAATGTATAATTACCATAAGATCCGAAATAGGCAAGCGGTGCTGCAGGGGTAATTAGTTTGGAAACTTGAATATAAAAATGCTTCCCCGAGTCATAAATATTTCTTATAGGAACAGTGTAGGTAAAATAGCAAGAATAACAGATCAACGTTATTAGTATTAACGTAGTGAGTGATGTTTTATGGGTCGACAACAAGGGAAGGAATCTTTTTAAGCCAGCCACAATTATTAAACTCAGTCCTGCAAAAAGAAAAAAAGAAGCAGTATGAGGAAAATGACTGCTTGGAATGTTGAAGTCAAAAGTATCACCTATGAGAAATGAGATTCCTGTAAGGGTAATACCAGTAGCAAAGCATATTCTTTGAATAATAACAGGCTTGTAACTTATTTTTTCTCCCGCCCACTGCCAGATAGCTTCCCATGTCGACCCAACAAGCAGAGCAATAGCAGGTGTAACAGGCAGGAGGTAGAAATCTCTCTTGGATTTGGAAAGGGAAAGAAAGAGGATATTTCCTAAAAACCAGAGAAGAAGAAAAACATTTTCCTTCCTCCAGCGTTCAAGTCTCTTTGACAGTGCAAGCACTATGGAAAAGGGGAGGAAAAATATCCAGGGGAACAGCATTCCCCATATGTTTCCAAAATAGTAATAAAAAGGCCTTCTGTGAGCAAAACCTGTTGCGACTCTTCCGATTGTTTCCCAGATAACAACAAGTGCAAATTTTGGGTGGATTTTCAATATGAGAAACGACCAGGGAAGCAGGATGATAAAGAAAAATGTCAAGCCGAAGAGAAAAGGTTTACTTATAAGAATCTTTTTCTTCCCATAGATAAAGAGATAGGCAATAATTGGAATCAGAGGAAAAGTGAAAGCAAAAGGCCCTTTAGTCATGGTGCCAAGACCCATCATGGCAAAGAAGAGAGAAAACCAGATTTTTGCACGTGCTGGTTCCCGGTATCCTCTAAAAAAGAAGTAGATAGAACCTGTGATAAAAAGGGTGAGCATAGATTCCATTTCCGCATAGCGGACCTGATCCATAAACATATTTGTGACCATAAGGATCAGTGCAGACCATAATCCAATTTTTCTGTTAAAGAGAAGGCTGCCAAGCAGAAAAGTAAAGAGGATGGTTCCCATGCCTGCACCTGCTGAGGGGATTCTGGCGGTGAGTTCGTTTACACCTGTTTTTAAGGAGCAAAGCGCAACAAGCCAGTAAAAAAGAGGGGGTTTGGTTAGAATCACCTCCCCCTCCAGCTGGGGAACTATCCAGTTACCTGTTTCCAGCATCTCCCTAGCTACTTCTGCTCGGCGAGACTCATTTCTCACATGGTAGAAATTGGAATCTCCTAATTTATAAAAAAATGTCAAGGTAGAAAATAGAAGCAGAAAGGTGATAAGAAAGAGTTTATTTTCAAAGATATGATGAGTTTTCCCTGTACTTTTCATAACTTGATTCCTTGGGGTTTTCCTTTTTTTAAATCAGATCGTAAAGATGTCAAATTATATTGAATCTGTGCACAAAGGGAAAAGAAG
>CAZOKO010000025.1:25056-28353 GCA_964580455.1 uncultured Thermodesulfobacteriota bacterium
AGTGTACTCATTGGGGTGTGTTTATCTATGTTTTATCTTGACTATGGACAACCTTTGATTGATGTTGCTGTTGTATCCTCTTTGTTCTATCTCTGTTGTGTCTCCATCCACAAAGCGATATCTTTAAGACATCGCGCCAACTAAAGAGATGATTCTGAAACACTTTACGTGCAATTGCAAAAAATTTAGAAGTAGTGTAAAACCTCCGGTGAATGCGGCGGCGAATAGATTTCAAGTGGTCACGAGAATATCTCTTTGAGCAGATAAACCCCTTTTTATCCACATAATACCCTGGTGATGTATTAACCACTTCCTCAAACTGTGAGTACTTTTCTATCTTAAGATAGCTGGGATAGATAAAATCCAGTCCAAGCTCCTGAGCGAAATCTGTTATTTTTAACATGTCTTTTTCGTTCTCACCTATATTCCCAATTAAGAAATAGCCGAGAAGAAGGAAAGGGCATTTCCTCAATAACCTGCAGGCTTCTCTTGCTTTGGCTGTGTCAAACCCTTTCTCCATCTCGAGTAGAGTTTTATCCTTGGTCGATTCTATTCCCAGAGAGAGAAATCTAAAGCCTGCCTTGAACATCTTCTTTAAGACTTCCTGGTGAAAAGCAACCTCAATTCTCAGAGCCACTCCTAATATTTTTTTTACCTTCTTAAGGAGTATAAGATCGCAGATTGCCTCTACCCTCTTTATATCAGCAGCAAAATGGTCATCGGTAAACAGAACATATTTCGCTTCAATTCCCTCAAGTTCTCTCACAACAGATTGAGGGGATCTACCAACCCAGTGTCTCTTTTCACCCAGTGGATTTCTACTAAAGGTGCAAAATTTACAGTTAAAAGGACAGCCCCTGGAAGAGGAGAGAAGATCAAAAGGAACTCCTGTATCAAAATCTCCCATACGTATGTGATAGGGGTTTGTTCTCTTGTTCCTATTGGGGTAAATGTCTTCAGGAATGGCATTAAAGTGACGGCCAGGGTTATGAAAAATCTTTCCATCTTTCCTGTAAGAAAGTCCTGTGATTTCTTCAATTGGTTTTCCGGAAAAGATTTCTTTTGTGGTTTCCTCTCCATCTCCTCTGACTACAATTTTAACCTGGGGGCAGTTTTGCAGGACTTCTTCCGTATTAAATGAGGCTGCTCTCCCTCCAACGATGATTAATCGATCTTTCTTAAAGTGCTCTGTTAACCAGGGTAAGATAGTTAATTGATCTTCCCAGTTTACGCTAATACATAGCGTTTCTGCTAGGCACTCAGCTAAAGGAGCAGGATCGGGTTCGAATCGCATATCAACGATATCTGTGCGAATACCAATTTTTTCGATTGTTGCAGAGATGCACTCTAGGCCAAAAGGGGGCAACCAATTGGTTGCGCTTATCCCACATTTCCAAGGGTAAATACAAAGCACATTTCGACAGTCAATGAAATTTGGTGATTCAACCATCATCTTTGGGTCTGTTTTCACTCTTTACCACTATTGGATTTAAATAAATGAACTCTTTTTTTAATTTCACTTGATAGCGCACTGCCTCTTCTCTTGAGGCGTAAGGTCCTAATATCACCCGATACCAAAGCTCACCGTTATTATTTGTTTCTGTTAAAAAAGGCTTATACCCATGCTGAGACAGTTTTGAGGAAATATACAAAGCACCCTCTTCTAATTTAAAAGATGCAACTTGTAAATCACAAAACTCTACTGTCCTACTTTTAATGCTTATATTGTCGCTATTTTCTTTCCTTACCACAATCGGATTCAGAAAGCTGAACTCCCTTTTCAATTTCACCTTATATCCCAGGGCTTCTCTCCTTGAAGTAAAAGGTCCTACCATCACCCGATGCCAAATCTCATTATTACTGTGAATTTCTCTTAAAAAAGGCTTATACCCACGTTGATCCAGTTTTGAAAAAACATGTAAGGCACCCTCTTTTAATTTAAAAGATGCAACTTGCACATTATAAAACCCTTTAGTTCTTCTGGTTTTTATGTGTTGAATCTCTGGAATATGACTAACGAATTTTTTGCAAAAGGCATCAATGTCTCTATTCCTCTTGCTCTCTCTTAAACTGTAAGTGGTCCTAATAGCAGCGGGAATCACTCCAAAGGGGCTTGTCGGAACACCCCCCTCATGAAATCGCTTGGTTAAGGTGTGTTCCCATAGTTCTTTCCCCGACTGTGCCTCCACAATTTTAATTTCCGCTTCTATCAACGTCTGGGCATAGATAAGCAGATAAATTCTTTTATATCGTGTAACTTTTCCATAAACCAGGGCATCACATCGAAGGAATTCTCCCAATTTTTTTGGTGGTATTTTATGAAATATTTTTTCTTCTGCATTTTCTAACATTCTAATGATTTCATCTGTCTCTTCAATTTCAACATCATGAAAAGGCCGCACACTAAAATATTCATAAAAACTCTCCCTTACTAATTTGCCTAAACCTTCCACCTCAGTTCCATTAGTGAATGGTAAAATGGCAATAACTTTCGGCACATCACTGCTTGACGCCCATTTTTTAAAAGAGGGAGTTTCGATTACCTTGGGGCTGAAATGAGAACATGAAAGGATGGAAGGCACCAAAAACAATGGCAGCAGTTTTAAGAAGCGTTTTTTTGCTATCATGGTTATTACCCAAAATATTTATTGGCTTTACTTGGCAAGGAATTTACAACTGTTTGATATTAATCTATTAGCATTTATGATGCGCTGCTTATGAATATATTTATCCTGCCTTTTATTTCTCTTTTTGTGGTTTCCCCAGCTTCCTGGGATTAACTGACCGATGATCTTTGATAAACTCATTTATCAAGTATTCTAATGTATTTCGGACCTCTCTTTCCATTCCTTTTTTTCCAATATGTTCTTGTTTTATTATTCTCCACCATGGCATGGCATAAGAAATTATTTTGGGGTCTCTTTTTAGATGTACCTTCTCATTTAGCCCAACTAATACGGCGTAAATAAAAGTGGCTTCACTGCGACCCAATATTATAGTAACCAGCAAGAAGGGTATTTCTGGATCAGCGTTCAATCTATCGGGGGTAACCACAGCAATGCCAGCCGACTGTAGTTTTAATTCAACGTCCGTTCGTAGATAATCTCTGGTGATTCCAAGCTTTTTTGCCTTGCGGGGCAACTTTTCAATTACAACACCTATATTCTCAATTCCTCGCAACACTTCCTTATCATTAGCAACATACTCTGCATTCACATATGGTAAAACCAAGAACAAAACTGTTACCATACTTAAAACAATCCATTTTACTTTTCTCATCTGTTCCCCTTATTTAAA
>CAZOKO010000026.1:0-13017 GCA_964580455.1 uncultured Thermodesulfobacteriota bacterium
TTTATAAATAAATAAAGATAAACGCATGTCAAGTTGCGAATCCCGCGTTAAAAAGTTGTTTTATAAATAGTTTGTTGCGGGTATCTGTGTTCACTCCGTTAGAAATAGGAAACCTTTTGAACGGTTTTTAAATAATGTACAGTTATTAAATGTTTGTAAGGCGTTTTCGTAAATTATCAGTATTTCTAACGGGGTAAATCTGCGTCTCAAGTTCTAATTTCACAAAGGAGGTATTATGGAAAATTACAAACTATCGGATGACGCAAAAGTCTTTTTAGAAAAACTATTACAATTCTGGCCAGGAATGGTTAGACCTTCTTGGCGCAAGAAGATTGAAAGGAGTGTTCACTTTCATTCATTGCTGGCCAATCAAAAGGAGGTGTCTCTCGAACTGGTGATAGAAGCAGTTAAAGAAATTGTTCCTCCTTCTTTTGAACCTCTTCTGCTTCGATTAACGGATCCTCAAGCCTTAAAAGATATCGTTAGCTTGCAGGAGAGTGTGGATGAGTCACATCCTGGCATAGCCATTAGGTGTTGGGATAAGCCATCGCAACTGTCTAAATATAACGGTACTAAAGATCCCTCATCCATGAAGATTGTTGCAATCTCTGCCAGTTCTAGAAAAGGAGGGAATACTACCCGTATTGTGGAAGAGGTGCTGGCAGGAGCTGAGAAAGCAGGTGCTAAAACAGAGCTTTTCCCTTTAGATTCTTTAACGATTTCCCCCTGTACAGGCTGTTTATCCTGTCATAAAAAAAACCTTTCCACCTTTTGTGTAATCAAAGATGACATGAATCAACTCTACCAGAGAATATTGGACTCAGATGGACTCATTTATGGTTTTCCCATTTTTACCAGTCGTGAATCAGCTCTTTCTGCTGCTTTCCTGGATAGAATGAGTGCCCTTCGAAGTCCTTTGCATATTTCCAAACTGAAAGAGATGAAACCTGGAGTACTGGTTTCAACCTGGGGATGGCCAAGCTCTGATTCTTACGATCATGTTGTTGAATTCGTGGCCATGGTTCTTTCTATGTTCAAAATAGATACTGTAGAGGTTGTTACTGGATCTGGGTTCTGGGGTGCCTATCACAAAGGAAAAATTGATCAGCTAGCCAAAGATGGGTTGCGTGAAGCTTTTGCAGCGGGGCAAAGGCTGGTTTCTAGCGGATAGAATGTGAACATGTTATATTGTCTATTGCTTAAAAGTAGGAGAAAGCGGAGTTGTGATTGAACATCAGATTGATCAAGAAAGTTGCGATGGTTGTGGGAAATGTGCGGAAATCTGCAACCTGGGATTATGGGAAGTGGTTGAGATAGAAATGGGGAGAAAAATAGCCCGTGTTGTCGATGAAGCTTCAAGGGTTTGTCATTTTTGTTTCTTCTGTAAAGACATTTGTCCGAAAAATGCTGTTACCATAATCTCCGAAGAAGATGACATACTGGGAAGAATTATGGGGTAAGAGAATATCAGTAGAAGGAAAATGTGATGACTGGAACACTTAAGATGAAGTGGTTTTTTGCTTTGTTATCAGTTGCCATTGTGTTCTCCTTAAATGCTGTCTATGCAGAAGGGCAGGGTGGATCTTCCTCAATTGATAGAGAGAATTTCCCAAGTCAGGAACTTGTTGGCTTATTTCAAAAAGGGGATCAATTCTTCGGTTTTAAAAAAGTCGAAGGACCGAACTATTATGGTCCTGATAAACTCTTTGATTATATCAACGGTGGCGCAGAGCTTTTCCTCGCTTATGGATTTTTAGAGCTTTTAGTCGTGGAGTTTACCAGAGGACAGGATCAGGCTAATAGAGTTACTCTGGAGATTTATAATATGGGGACACTTGAGAATGCCTTTGGGATTTTTAAGACTGAAGCGGGAGATGAAGTCTGTCAATTACCAGGGGGAGCAGAGGGAAGAATGGGGGATGGACTCCTTCAATTTTATAAAGGGAAATTTTATGTAAAAGTTTTTCTCCCTCCGAAATCTGAAGCTTATCCCAGAGCCGTGAAGGAAATTGCCAAGGCTGTAGAAACGAGGATAAAGGGAGATTTCTCTCACCCACCTTTCTTTAATCTTTTCCCCATGAAAAATCTGGTTAAAGGCAGTGAGAACTATACAAGCAAGGATTTTCTAGGGCAGCCTTTCTTTAAGGGCATTGCCTCCGCTCAATTCAAGCAGGGGGGGAAGGTCTATACTGTCTTTATTTCAATCAAGCCGGATAGAGAAGAAGCAGAAAATGGTTTGCAAAAATATAGAAAATATTTAATAAACGAAAAAGCTTATCGAGATGAGTTGAAAGGTGACATGAGAGGTTTTATTGGTAATGATCCGTACTATGGGTTTTGCAGTATATCTGTAATTAGAGGGAGAATTGTTGGTGTTTTGGGTAACCTGAAAGATGCCATATCTGTTTTAAAAATTATTAAGGAGGGTAAATGATGAGAAATAAGTCTTATTACACTCGCAGGGAATTTATCAAAAAATCAGCAAGAGGATTAGCTGTTGGAGGAGTTGCTCCTTTTCTTAATCAAGCATCTTTAATGTCGCTTTCAAAAAAGAATGATGTGGTAACTTATCGAACGCTAGGACGTACAGGTCTTAAGGTTACTATGGTCAGTTTTGGAGTGATGCGGGCTGATAATCCCGGCTTGATCTCCAAAGCCATCCACATGGGAATTAACCATTTCGATACGGCAAACGCTTACCAGAAGGGTAATAATGAGAAGATGCTGGGAGAAGTGATTAAAAAGGAAGGTTGCAGGGATAGATTAATTATTGCTACCAAGGTAGCACTACCCCGAGATAGAAAGAAGGGCCAATTTACAGCCGATGCTACTAAGGGTAATTTTATAAAAATGTTTGAAGAAGGATTAAAGCGTCTTCAGATGGATTATGTAGATATTTTATATGTGCATAATCTCATGTCTCCTCAGATGGTTTTTCATGTGCCTGCTCTTGAGGCACTGACTCAACTAAAAAAAGAGGGGAAAGTGAGATATACTGGAATTTCAACGCACCAGAAAGAGGCAGAGATTATTCAAGAAGCACTAAAAAGGGATTTTTATGATGTAATCCTTACCGCTTACAATTTCAAAAAGGAAAACAGGGATGCTATTAAGAAATCTATTGCATCTGCATGCAAGAAAGGGATTGGTATCGTTGCTATGAAAACCCAGGTAGGGGGATATGATGTATCATCGCTGGGTATCAGTCCCTTCCAGGCTTGCCTTAAATGGGTGCTTAATGATAGCCATGTCGCTTGTGCCATACCCGGTATGACCAACTTTAATCAGCTCGAGGAAAATTTTTCAGTAATGAAACAGTGTTCCCTCTCTCCAAAAGAAATGAAACAACTGAGCTCTTATTCGGAATTTTTAAATGGGCACTATTGTCACGGTTGTCAGGAATGTATTGAGAGCTGTCCTTCCCATCTGGATATTCCGGAGTACATGAGGTCATATATGTATCATGCAGGGTATAAAGAAAATGATCTTGCTCTGGGTCTTATGGAAGAAGTAGCACGTTATTCTCCATTGGATGTATGTGAATCCTGTGAATCTTGTGTGGCACGATGTCCTAATGGGATAGATATTGAGAGAAGAATAGCAAGGCTCCGTTTGTTACAGGCATGATAATTTCGAATGTATAAGGGCATAACCATGAAACAAATTATAAAGGATTTTGTCTCTGGTCTTTTGTTATCGGTTGTTCTGCTTGTTATTGTTGTATTGCTCCTGATTACTTCTGCTATAGCGGCTTTTACGCTTAAACTCATGACGATTCTTTTAATCCCTTTTGTCGTCATTGCCCTCTTTTTTATTACCTTCTGGTTTGTCGGGTTTATCTACAGAACGATTATAGGAAGTAAGGGGAAATCATGATACCACCTTATTTTGAAAAAAGATGGAGAGGGAGAAGATGAGGTGATTCAAGAAGAGCAGGAGAAGGTAATAATCAAAGAGAAAAAGAGAAGGGACAAGCTTCTAACTAGAGTTTTTTTTAACTTTGTTGGTCAGAGAACTATCTTGGTGGTATTGTGACAGAGGAGTTTAACTGTCAGAATTAAGGGTTTCTTTTGTTATTATCTTCCCTGCAGCTACTTCTCTAAGAGCGTTTACTACTTTTTCATTTTTGGTATTAACCAGTGATTTTGATCCTTTATCAAATTGCCTTACTCTTTCTGCTGTAAGAATAACTAAAGCAAATCTATTATCCAACTTTTCCAAGCAGTCTTCAACAGTAATCCTTGCCATTTTTAAATAACCCCCATTGTTTGTACTATGGTGATAAATGATATACAAGAACTTTATATAATATGATAATAATCTGAAAAAAGCAAACAAAATAAACTATGTTTCTTTAGCATCCTCACTGTACTTAAGGGTTGACTTAGATGTTTATATAAAGTAAAATTCCAATAAATTTAGGATGTTATCAATCGTAACTTGTTAAATAGTGGATAGTATGGCTCCTTCAAATAGAAGAGAAATATTGATAAGGGAGATTGTGGCCATAAGCTGTTTTACCCTTGCTGTTTTTATCGGGTGTTGTCTCATTTCCTACAACCCTTCAGATCCTTCCTTTAATACTGTGTCTTCTTTAAAAGTTGAGGAGGTTACTAACTGGGGAGGTATGGTTGGATCTTATCTGGCAGACGTCCTGTTTCAATTAATCGGGTTGAGTGCCTTTATAGTTCCCATAACCCTGATATGGATTTCTCTTAAGTTCTTTCTTCTCTCAGGGATTAAGGTTAGATATTTTGTTTTATCAAGCTATCTCTTTTTTATCATTTCTCTCGCGGGCATATTCAGCCTGATATGGATAGAACCAAAAATAAGGATGGCATCCTTTAGTTATGAACTCAGTGGAGGTGGAGTTGTTGGCAGTCAGTTGGCTTTTCTGTCTATTAAATATCTCAATCGTTTGGGCAGCTATATCCTGTTTTTCCTGGTAGGAATTGTATCTTTAATTCTGGTTACGAACCTTTCACTGCTCAAACTGGCTCAGAGTTTTAAAAAGCTCTTCTCCTGGCTTTTGAAAGGTTTTGTTCTTTTGGGTTTACTATTGCTAAAGCTGACTGAGAAAATAAAGAAGCTGTATCATTATTCCCTGGGTTTAGCCGTAGCGGCAGGAGGTTTATACTCCGGGTGGAAGATGAAGAGAATGCTGGCAAGTAAAGATAAACAGTCTCCTCTTGTACCACATCCTTTATCACAGGCTAAGAAAAGTGGTGAGAGAGCTCGTAAGAAAATGTCTTCTGACAAACTTGAAGATGAAAAAGAATACTCTGGCTCACCTGCAGAACACAGGGTTGCCCCTTTATCTCTTCTGGACAACTTTTCCCAGAAGGTGACTAAAGCAGATAAGGAGGCTCTGAAGGAAAAATCTAAAGTCCTGGAAAATAAACTGGCAGATTTTGGTGTGCAGGGGCGGGTAGTTGATGTCCATCCTGGCCCGGTGATAACCAGGTATGAATTTGAACCAGCCTCTGGAGTGAGAATCAGTAAGATATTGGGTTTAGCTGATGATCTTGCTCTGGCACTTAAGGCTCTTGGTGTTCGTATCTTGGCGCCGGTTCCTGGTAAAGCTGTTGTGGGTATTGAAATACCCAACGCAGTTAGAGAAACTGTTTATTTTAGAGAGATAGTAAGCAGAGAAGAGTTTTTAAATTCTAAATCAAGATTGACACTTGCCCTTGGAAAAAATATTGCTGGGAAACCTGTAATTACTGACCTTGCCAAGATGCCGCATCTTCTAATAGCCGGTTCGACAGGTTCAGGGAAAAGTGTGCTTATTAATGCCATGATTTGCAGTATTCTCTATAAATCTGCCCCTTCTGAGGTTAGGATGTTGTTGATTGATCCCAAGAGATTGGAACTCTCCTTCTATGAAGACATCCCTCATTTATTACATCCGGTGGTGACTGATCCAAAGGAAGCTTCTCTGGCTCTTATGTGGGCAGTAGGTGAAATGGAGAGAAGATATAAAATGTTAGCAGATAAAGGAGTAAGGGATATTGATAGTTATAACCAGCAAATCGATGCCAGGTTAAAAACTTTAAAAGGGGATGATAAAGGGAGGGATGAGGAAACTTCTTCTGATTACGAAAAACTGCCATATATTTTGGTGGTAATTGATGAATTGGCTGATTTGATGATGGTTTCTTCTCGTGAGGTTGAGATCTCTATAGCCAGGATAGCCCAGATGGCAAGGGCGGCTGGTATCCATCTCCTGGTGGCTACCCAGAGGCCTTCAGTAGATGTTTTAACAGGAACAATAAAGGTGAATTTTTCTGCTCGCATCTCTTTTCAGGTTTCTTCTAAAGTTGACTCTCGCACCATTTTAGATTGTCCCGGTGCTGACAGGCTACTCGGCATGGGTGATATGCTATTTCTCCCACCTGGGACTTCTAAACTGCTGAGAGTCCATGGAACATATCTTTCTGAGTCAGAGATTAGACGCATTACTGATTTCTTAAGGAAGCAAGGCAGTCCAGAATATGATCAGAATATCCTGGAACCGAGAGAGGAAAGTGTTATCAATAAAGACGATGATTATGATGAGAGATATGATGATGCTGTGGCTCTGGTATCTCAGACTCGAATAGCTTCCATCTCCATGATTCAGAGGAGACTGAGGATAGGTTACAACAGAGCAGCTAGAATTGTTGAACGGATGGAAAAAGAGAGAGTCGTCGGTCCGAGTGATGGGGCGAAACCCAGGGAAGTGTTAGTAAAGAGGCTATAGAATAGCACATTTTAAAACCCGAATCTGGTTATCCACAAAGCTACAGTTGAATGCTTGGATAAAAATTAGTGAAAAGACTGGATTCCTGCTTGCACAGGAATGACATGTTTCTCTAAGTCTGTTCTGTCCTTGTTTGTCATCCCCACGAAAGTGGGGATCCAGGGGATTGGAGTATTCTAGATAACCATTAATCCAATTTTTTAGTAAATTTAAGGTATTTCTAAAATGAAGACTATAGCTTTTAAGCTTATTGTTGTTTTGTTCCTCTCAAGCTTTCTATCCAGATTTTCTTACGGGGATTCTCTGGATTATATTATTTCAAACATTCAGCAATCCTATGATGCTATCAATGGTTTTGAGGCTCGCTTTGTTCAAGAATCCAGGGTAAAATCGTGGAGTGCTGCACAGGTGCAAAAAGCAGAGGGTATAGTCTATTTTAAAAAGGAAGGAAAAATGTGCTGGGATTATCAGAAGCCGAATCCACAGCAAATTATAAGCAACGGAAAGAAATTGTGGTTTTATGAACCGGAGGATAGGCAGGTTACCGTTAGCAAAGTTAGTACAGGTTTGCAATCACAGATTTCTGCTGATCTTCTCAATGGGAAAGCAAATCTTAAGCGAGATTTTAGGGTTGAATTGATTAATTCACAGGAAAAGGAGGATAAGGAAAGGATTATACTGGGGTTGACTCCCAAAACACCTCAGTCAAACTTAAATAGAGTGATTCTTAAGATTGATGAAAATACTTTCCAGATTTATCAAACTGAGGTTTATGACCTTTTTGATAATTTTACCCGTATTACATTTTCCCAAATGAAGATTAATATAAACCTTCCTGACTCATTGTTCGTTTTTACTCCTCCTAAAGGGGTTGAGATCTTAACCCCACCTTCAATTTCTTTGCCCTAACATAGAGATAGGAGAAATAGCTAGGATAGATAATCATGTCGCTTTCTGGTTGTAAGAGTAATAAGAGTTCTGCCTTTAGCCCAATTTTTTCTAATGTAATTCAGTCTTTGAAAGAAGGGGTGGGGGAAACAAGAATCAGTGGGCTTAAAAGTTCCTCTGCTTCGTTTCTTATCTCCTTCCTGCGGCAGGAGACTAAAAGGAACTTTTTAATTATAACACCTGCCTTTAAGGAAGCCGAAGAATGTTACCAGGAACTTCTTTTCTTTTCAGGTGAGGAGGGGGAACGAGTTTTTAATAATTCGGGGCAGAAACAAATCTTTCTTTATCCACCTGAGGAAGAATTTCCCTTCGAGAATGCTTCCCGAAATCCGGAACTAACTGCCCAGAGATTAGAGATCTTGCATTATCTTGTGAGCGGCAACCAGACTACTATCGTAGTCGCTCCTGTATCGGCTCTGCTTCGGAAGATCGTTCCTCGATCAGTTTTGGAAAAATATACCAGGCAGTTAAGGATGGGAGAAGAAGTAGATCGAGAAGAACTTACCCGCTGGTTATTAAAATGTGGTTACCTTAAAGTGGGGTTGGTAGAGGATAGAGGTGATTATGGTATTCGAGGTGGCATTATAGATATATTTCCACCCGGATATCCTGCTCCTTTACGGATAGAATTTTATGGAGATGTTATTGAATCCATTCGTCAATTTGATGTTCTTTCACAGAGGTCTTGTGGTGAACAAGAAGAGATGTGGATTGTACCGGTATGTGAAGCTATCTTTGAAGAGGAGAACACGCACCAGATTATAAAACGCATTAGGGAACACTCCGACCATATAATGCTTCCCACGAACAGGACTGAAGAAATTGTTGTGGCTCTGAGCCAGTTTCATGTAAATGCCGAGATTGAACGTCTGCTTCCTTACCTTTACCCCTGTTTGGATACTATATTCGATTATCTTCCACAAAACAGTCTCATCTTTCTTCACGATTTTGATGAGATAAAAGAGGAACGGGATAGCCTTTTAGTGAAAGCAGAGGAACGCTGTGCAAGGTGTTTAGATCAGGTAAGATTTACTCCATCGGTTTTTCAATTTTATCTTTCTGCGGAACAGTTGGATCAAACACTGCAAGATTTTCAAACGGTTTATCTTGGCGGGACAGACTTCTCTTTGCCTGATGAAGACATTGTTTCTTTTAAGACACATTCTAACGAGGACATCCGAAAAGAGTTGATTAATTTTACTTCTGCTCAGGGAATGCTTTCTCCCCTGGTAGAACAGATAAAAAACTGGCAGGACGAGGGAAACTCTATTCTTCTGATTTGTCATTCCTCAGGCGAGGCTCAAAAACTTATACAGTTACTGGAAGAGTACAATGTGTTTACCAGGCTACTCCTGAAGGAACATTTCGATTTGGGAGGGCTGGCACCATTTACCGAAACAGTGGAGATTCAAGTTGCCAGTTTCAAGAAGGGATTTCGCTTTCCCCTGGGGGGGTTGGTAATTATCACTGAGGAAGAAATCTTTGGTGAGAAAAAGAGAAGGTCGGTTCCAGCCAGAGCAAAGAGTGGCTATTCCATCTCCGATTTTAGCGATTTGAAAACCGATGATTTTGTTGTGCACACGGATCACGGTGTGGGGATTTATCGGGGATTAAAGGGGCTTGAAGTAGAGAGAGAGCATAGTGATTATCTTCTTATTGAGTATTTGGGGAATGATAAACTTTATATTCCCATCGATCGAATCAAGATGGTACAGAAGTATATGGGAACGGATGGTTATACTCCCAGGATTGATCGATTGGGTGGAGCTGCCTGGAAGAAGACAAAAAAGAAGGTTAAAGAATCTATTAGAAAAATGGCTAAAGAGTTATTAGATATCTATGCATCAAGAAAGCTCCTGAAAGGTTTTTCGTTTTCTTCCATTGACCATTACTATAGAGAATTTGAGGCAACTTTTCCTTATGAAGAAACTCCAGACCAGTTAGCTGCTATTGAGGATGTGATGAAAGATATGGGTAAGGCTAAGTCCATGGACCGACTCATTTGTGGGGATGTGGGATATGGTAAAACAGAGGTTGCATTACGCTCATCTTTTCGAGCAGCCATGGATGGAAAGCAGGTAGCTATTTTAGTTCCTACAACAGTACTGGCACAACAGCACTGTCAAAATGTTTGTGAACGCCTCAAGCCCTATCCCATAGAAGTTGAGATGCTTAGTCGTTTCAGGAGTCGCACCGAGCAAAAAAGTATCCTTCAAAAACTTAAGGAGGGGCAGATTGATATCATCATTGGAACTCATCGGCTAATTCAAAAGGACGTTCAATTTAAGAATTTAGGCTTAGTGGTTATAGATGAAGAACAGAGATTTGGAGTAGCTCATAAGGAGCAGTTTAAAAAGATGAGAAAACTTGTGGATGTACTGACCCTGACAGCTACTCCTATTCCCAGGACACTTTATATGTCTGTAGTAGGAGTGAGAGATATGAGCGTGATTAACACTCCTCCGGAAGATCGCTTGACCATTAAGACCTATATTAATCGTTTTGATGCCGATGTTGTAAGGGAAGCAATTGTACGGGAATTGAGGAGGGGGGGGCAGGTTTTTTTCGTTCATGATCGGGTACGATCTATTCCGGCTATGGCTAAGTTTTTGAGCGAACTTGTTCCTGAAGCAAAGCTGGCCATTGCTCATGGTCAGATGTCAGAGAAGCAGCTTGAGAAGGTTATGCTATCGTTTATCAAAAAAGAGATTAATCTTCTTTTATCTACAACTATTATTGAATCAGGTTTGGATTTCCCCTCTGCTAATACTATTATTATTAATCGAGCGGACAGGTTGGGACTTGCCCAGCTATATCAATTGAGGGGGAGGGTGGGGAGATCAAAGCACCGTGCGTATTGTTATCTGCTTGTCCCGGGTGAATCAACCCTTTCAAAAGAGGCAAGAGATCGACTTAAGGCTATCCTGGAATTTAGTGAACTGGGATCAAGCTTTCGGCTGGCTACCCGCGATTTAGAAATCAGAGGAGCAGGGAACATATTGGGATCTTCACAGTCCGGACATATTGCTGCCATTGGAATGGATTTATACACTCAGCTCATGGGAGAAGCTGTAAAGGAACTGAAGGGAGAAGAAGTTGTCCCTGATCTTGATCCAGAAATCAATCTTGCTATCCCAGCGTTTATACCGGGGGATTATATTGGAGATGTCAATCAAAGACTGGTTGTCTATAAGAGATTATCCTCCTGTATGTGTGATCAAGAGGTTTATGAGATAAAAGAAGAATTGAAAGATCGTTTTGGTGATCTTCCCCTGGCGGCGGATAATCTATTGAGCATAATTACATTTAAAAATGTCCTGAGGCAATTTCTCATTACCAGTATAGATTACAATGGTAAGGAGATTGTATTGACTTTTCATCCTCAGGCCAGGGATTCTCTGGAAAAGATTCTGGCACTTATTGAAGGTGATCCTGAAAAATTCAGGCTTTCTCCTGAATTGAAACTGAGCATTGCATACAGGAAAAGAGACTGGAAGGAAGTGATGAATGAGGTAAAAAAGCTCTTGCAATGAGTACGCAAACTGTAGTAAATGATTCTATTGGAGAAGTGAGGCAGGAGATGGTGCAAATGAGAGGAAAAATGTTAAAGAGAGTTAGTAAGTGTATCTTTGCCAAAGCAGCAGTGCATTTTTTATTGGGGAGTATTGTACTCTTTCCTTATAACTCGGATGCTGAGGTAATAGAGAAGATTGTAGCTGTAGTAAATGGAGAGATTATAACACTTTCAGAACTCAGGAATATTTCGGTTCCCTATCTGGAGAAGATGGAGTTGAAGTTTTCTCTTGAAAATAATAAGGAACAGATCAGGGAGATAGAAAAACGGATACTCGATCAGATGATTGATGAGAAACTTGTCAATCAAGAGGCAGATAGGTTGAAAATTGAGGTTACAAAGAAGGAGGTTGATGTTGCTATCAGGGATGTGATGGATAATAATAATTTTACTAAGAGTCAATTTGAGCAAGTCCTGCATGAGGAAGGTATGACTTTTGAAAAGTATAGAGACCAACTGAAGAATCAGATAAAGAAAATGAGGCTCATAGATCAAGAGATAAAGTCCAAAATTCAGGTTGCTGAAAAAGAGATTGAGAAATATTATAATGAACATAGGGACAGTTTTAACTCACCACCGGAGATTAGGCTTCAGCAGATTCTCTTGATGATTCCTCCCAAGGCAAATGAGCAGGAGATTGACCAGATTAGAAGAAAAGCAGAGGATATGGAACAAAAGATAAGAGAAGGAGGGGATTTTACTGCTATGGTCAAACTTTATTCTCAGGATTCCTCTGCAGCTATGGGTGGTGATATGGGTGTTTTTAGACAGGGTGAATTGTTACCTGCTTTAAATGATGTTGCTTTTAGTCTCGGTGTAGGTGAGGCAAGTTCCCTCATCCGGACCCCCAAGGGTTTTCATATTATAAAGGTTCTTGATAAGAGAGAAAGGCAAAAAATGACAAAAGAGGAGCGATGGAATGAAATTGAGAATGCACTTTATAATAAGAAAGTTGAAGATAAATTTGAACAGTGGGTCAAAGAGTTGAGGAAGAGATCCTATATTAAGATTAATCTTTAAATTTTACAAGCTTTCCTCTTGATGCAGTTGAGAAAAGGTGCTCATGCTATAAGGGCTTATCCTGTATTCAAAAGTAGCCATAATATTTAGTCGGGAAATTTTCAATCTATCGGGTAAAGGGTAGTATGGTGCTGCTCCTTCAACTGCTTTGAGTGCTCCCTCATCCAGGAGAGGATGCCCTGAAGAGTTGAGTAATTCTAGCCTATCCAGGTGACCATCCCTTATAATGGAAAAGCATAGGGCTAATTTGCCCTGCAGCCCTATTTCTTGAGCTGTTTCTGGATAGTGCCACTTTGGCTCAATCTTCTTCTTGATTTTATTGAGGTAAGAAACGTACTTCAATTCCTGGCTGTCAAGAGAAACGGTTGCCTCTGCTTCAAGGGTGGAAGTATTACTGTCTTTCATCTCACCTGGTGGTATCAAGGGAAGATTGCTCTTTGCCGATAGGTAGGTGGGGGCTTTTACAACATCCTTTCTACCCGAATCTTCTTGGTTTACCATTTGTTCCATTTCTGTTTTTATGGGCAGATCAATTAGCTCTACCATAAAAGGCGGATTGTTTTTTTCTTTTGGTAAAATATTCCAGTTGTATGAACAGGCAAAGGCAGTCAGATGGGCAAGAAGTGAACAAGTGAGAGATAATACCATAGATCTTGAGAGTATGGATGTGTTTGTAAGCTTATATGATGAAATAGACAAACTGTTCATTTTTTAATCGCTTAGGGAATTACTT
>CAZOKO010000026.1:13117-28223 GCA_964580455.1 uncultured Thermodesulfobacteriota bacterium
AATATAAGGGGAAATACCTCTTTGCTAGCCTCCTCTATAGCTATCTGATCCAGCTCATTAAATCATCGACTATAATGGTATATAAGCAGGGTATAATGAACAGGGTCAGGAGGGTAGCACATGCTAAACCGAAGAAGATAGTGCTTGCCATGGGTGCCCAGATTTCTGATTTCCCCCCCAGACCGATCATCATGGGAAAAACTCCAGACATGGTGGTAATTGAGGTCAGAATGATAGCTCTCAGCCGCAGACGGCCTGACTGAATGATTGATCGGTAGCGGCTTACCCCTTTTGCCCTGGCATTATTAATGAAGGTAACCATGACGATGGCATCATTTACTGCAATACCTGCAAGGCCTACAATTCCGTAGAGGGTAATGATTGAGAAAACGGGTTTTGATGCAGTAGAAAGGCCGGTGAGAAAGATACCAATCATGGCCCCTAAAAAGGCAAAAGGAATGGCAAAGAGAATGATAAAAGGTTGGAAATAAGATTTGAATTGAGTCCCCAAGATGAAATAAATCAGAAATACTCCCAGAGCGAGTAATTGAAAAAGTTGTGTTTGATATTTTTTAAACTCTGCAAAGATACTCTCAGATCCAATTTTGTAACCAGGAAGCGATTTTAGTATTTTTTTACTTTCCTGTTTTAAAATTTTGTCCACTCTTTCCAGAGAATTAATTTTTCTGTCCACACTGGCGGTGACGGTAATAGCCCGTTCCTGCTTATAGCGTCTGATCGAGGTATATCCCTGTTCAACCCTTACAGTAGCAAAGTTTCTGAAGGGAATGAGGTCTCCACTGCTGGTTGCTATCTTAAGATTTTCTACATCTTTCACACTTTTAACTGCCTGCTGTTGATATTTTACTATCACATCTATCTCGTCGTCGCCTTCTCTGAATACGGTTGCCACCCTGCCTTCGTAGGCATTGCGGATAGCCATAGAGATCTGGGATACATCAAGACCGTAGAGTGCTGCCTTCTCTTCGTTGATGTAAATCTTTATGTCTTTCTTCCCGGTATGGAAATCATTGCCAATGTCATATACCCCCTTGATGGTTGAGAGTTTCCTTTCAATGCGTGCAACAATCTGTTCAAGGGTGTTAAAATATTTTCCCTGTACCCTCAGTTCCACATCTCTGGGGGTGGGGGGTCCCGCTCTCAATTTGCTAAAGTCAATACTCTTTATTCCCGGGATTTCTTGCAGGCGTGGTCGTATATCATTGATAATTTCATCCATTGTGCGTTGGCGATATTCTTTTTCGACCAGGTCAACCATAATTTGTCCCACTGAAGTGTCAAAAGTCCACTCCTCCTTGCCAATCAGCATTCCCGGGCTGGTAACAAGAGCACTTATCTCTTTTTTTGGCAGTGACATAATCTGTCGCTCAATCCCAGAGAGGGCCTTATTGGTAGTATATATGTTGGTTCCCGCCGGCATATACACATTGACGTAAAACTGGGATACTTCTTCGGATTGAAAAAGATCTTTATCGATGGCTTCAGACATAAGCAGGATAATGGATATAAGAATAAGTACCATAACGCCACCGCTAAACCAGTAGCGCTTGCGTAAAACCATCACCAGGTGGCGGGAGTAGACTCTGCGCAGCCGATTGATAAGCAGGTGACGTCTTTTGCTTTGGGGTTTGCCGCTGCTCCACTCTGCGATGTGGGCAGGCAGTATCAAGAAGGCTTCTCCTAAGGATGCGGTGATTGAGAGAGATACCACAATAGGAACCACCCTGAGAAATTTTCCCATAATATCAGGCAGTAGCATTAAGGGAAGAAAGGCGGCGATGGTGGTAAGACAGGCAGTGAAGACGGGCGCAGCTACCTCCATAGTTCCGATGACTGCCGCTTCTTTAGGCTTCATACCGTGTTGCATGTAGCGGAATGAGTTTTCTATGATTATGATGGCATCATCCACGATAATACCCACTACCATCATCAGGGCAAATAAGCTGCTGGTATTAAGAGATTGACCAATGCCCTGCATAAAGATAAAGGTGCAGAGCAGAGCAACCGGGAGACCCAGGGCGGCAAAGAGGGCGTTACGCCACCCCAGAAAAAGGTAGAGCAGGGTTATTACCATCAGCATTCCCAGTATGGCATTGATAGAAAGCTTGCCCAGGGCATCTCTAATCTGGATGGAGCTGTCATTGGTGAGAGTAATGTCGCAGCCGGGAGGGAGTTTGTGTTTAAATTCACTTACAATCTCCTTTGCCTCATTGACGATTGCGATGGTATTCCCTTCACTTTTTTTTGAGAGTTTAAGGGTCACCCCTGGTTTACTGTTAAGGAAGGAAAAAGTTCTGGGCTTCTCGAAGGTGTCTTTGATTTTGGCTATGCTGCCCACTTTGACGTGATGACCTGAAGGGTCTGTCTGGATAATTACCTTTGAGAGATCATCGGGGCTGGCATATTCCCCCATAGTCCTTACGATGTATTCTGAACGGCCTATATCAATGGTTCCCGCGGGCACGTTGATATTAGTGGCATTAAGTGCATTGGCTACTCGATCTATAGAAAAACCGTAGCTATACATCCTTTCAGGATTGACCTCAACCCAAATCTCTCTTTCCCGAATGCCTTCGACCCCCACTTTCGCGATGTTGTGTATTTCGAAGAACCTGTCTTTCATCTCATCGGCTATTCTCTTCAGTTCTCTTTCGGGTAAGTCCCCGCTTAAGGTAACAAACACTACAGAAACCATTTCTCCCGTAGTCATCTCCATTACTTGGGGATCATCAGCCTCTTCCGGAAGGTCATTTACGTTGTCAACTGCCGATCTTAGATCCTGTAAGATAAACTTAAAATCGTTATCACTCATATCTTCAAAACTCAAAAAGAGGACAGATCTTCCCTCGGAGGATCTAGAGAGAATGAAATCTAGCTTATCCACATCCTCAACGGCATCTTCCATCTTGATAGTAATTAACTTTTCGATTTCTTCCGAAGATACCCCGGGGTGGGGGGTTATGATAATCGCCATATTGAAGGTGATGTTGGGGAGAAACTCTCTGGGAAGGCGAATGAGGGCAAACACTCCCAACAGAATAACTGCTACCATCAGAATATTGGCAGCGACAGGATTATTAACGGAAGTTTTCGCTAGGTTCATTATAACTAGTTAGTTCACTCCGCTCACAATTGGAATACTGGAATAAAAAAGTGACTAAAGTTTTTTAACTTTAGCTCACTTTAGGCACTTTTAACTTCAAACTTATTCTTACCCATCATTCCATGTGGATGGTATAAATCAGTATTTCTCAGGGTAAATATGTGTCCTATATCAGGGCAGCTCATTTTTTATTGTAACCTTCATTCCCTCCGAAATAGCGCGAGATCCTACTGTAATCAAAAAATCTCCGGGAGAGAGGCCATCTTTTACGATAACCTGTGAATCTATAGTAGTAGCAATTGTTATTTTTGCCTTGTGGGCAAAACCGTCCCGTGCCACAAAGACAAAAGACTTCCCCCCTTCAGTTATAATAAATTCTTGGGGTATCACTATAACCTGGGAATGATTTCCCGTTTGTATCTTAAGATGAGCAACCATACCAGGTAGCATAGGTTCATGATTATTTACTATTTCCACTTCAACCGGGAAGGTGAGAGTACTCTCATTGGCTTTCATCCCCACGGAGAAAACTGTGCCTTGATATTCCTCATTGGGGAAGGCATCTACATAAACCTCAACCTGCTGCCCTTTCTTAATCTTGTGAATCTCTTTTTCTGAAACGCCTATCCTGATTCGTATCTTGCTGGTGTCGACAACGGAGGCGACTTTCATCTGAGGTAGTACAGTAGTTCCTATGTCTATCAGGCGTTCAGCCAAGCTTCCGCTAATGGGACTTCTAATAGTAGTCTCTCTTAAATCACGTTGAGTTATTTTTAAAGAGGTCTTTGCTCCTTCCAATAACCCACGGTCTGATTTTTCTTTTGCTTTTGCTAAATCGAGATCCAACTCTGAGATAACACCATCCTGGTAGAGCATCTCTTTGCGGGACAGGTCTCTTTTACTGGTGAGGTGGTTTCCTTCTAACTGCGTTACCAGGGAACGTGCCTTTTCCACTTGAAGCCTCAGTAATTCATCGTTCAGTTTGAAGATAGGATCACCGGATTTAAGATCATCCCCCACTTCTGCAAGAATAGACTTGACCTTACCAGAAACCTCCGGGCTTATCTCTGCTTCCTGCCATGCTTTAGCTACTCCGTTTGAATCAATAAATTCCAGGATGTCTCGTGGGACAATCTTTTCTGCCTCAACTACTGAGGCTATGGCTTCGCTATCGCTTCCGTTTAGCAGATCCTTGCTTTCACCTTTTCCTCCTCTGTTTAAGAGAAGCAGGGAAGAAAATATTAGAATAATAATTATTAGTATAATAACCTTTTTGTTTTTAATCAGCATCTCGCACCGTTTAAGTAATCAAGCCAAGTAAGATACCATATTGCATGAAATTTTACAATAGTTATAAATGTATGGGCTGGGAAAATAGTATCGGGTGTTCTACCCGACATCCCTTTCATCCCGTTTTTCTTTTTGATATTAAATAGTTGCTTTTCCATTCCTCTTTTGTATCCTTCTTGACAAGCTATCTCAGACATGATAAAAACTAACGGGTTTTTAAAAACATCTATGGTTGTTTAAAGCTTACCAAGTGATGCAGTGATGATAGGATGTGCTTTGACTGACAGAACGATACTGGATACTAGATAAAAGACAAAATTGATATATACATCCAGTATCTGGCATCCGCTATCTAACATACAGCATCTTGATCGCAAGGATACTAAGTTCTTCTTATCGGTAATTAGAGGAAAAGTTTTAGGAAAAATTGATGACCACTGCTGCATTTTTAAGTAAGGTATATGAACCACATGAGGTTGAGAAGAAATGGTACCAGTTCTGGTTGGATAAGGGCTATTTTAGAGCTGATGAGAATGGTTCAGATAAAACCTATACTATTGTAATTCCTCCTCCTAATGTTACCGGTTCACTCCATATGGGGCATGCCTTAAATAACACCTTGCAGGATATCCTCGTCAGGTATAAGCGCATGTGTGGTTTTAACACCCTGTGGATGCCTGGTACTGACCATGCTGGTATTGCTACACAAAATGTTGTTGAAAAGCAGCTGAGTGGTAAAGGGATAAGCAGAAAGGATTTAGGACGAAAGAAATTCATTGAGCAGGTGTGGCAATGGAGAGAAAAATACGGAGGCATTATTATTCAGCAATTAAAAAGGCTTGGAGCTTCCTGTGACTGGGAAAGAGAAAGATTTACTATGGATGAAGGATTATCACAGGCAGTTCGTGAAGTATTTGTTAGCCTTTATGAGGAGGGTTTAATTTATAAAGGTGATTATATTATCAACTGGTGCCCACGTTGTCATACAGCTCTATCTGATTTAGAAGTAGAACATGATGAGGTTAAAGGAAAACTCTACTATGTAAAGTACCCCGTAGCAGGCAGTAAAAAATTTGTAGTAGTTGCTACTACTCGTCCTGAAACCATGTTGGGGGACACAGCGCTGGCAGTAAACCCAAACGATAGTCGTTATCGGAAATTAATAGGTAAAAAAGCTGTGCTTCCTATTTTAAATAGGGAAATCCCAATTATTGCTGATGAATATGTGGATATGAAATTTGGAACAGGTGCCTTGAAAATTACTCCAGCCCATGACCCGAATGACTTTGAGATAGGAAACACTCACGGGCTTGAGAGAATAAAGGTGATTGATGATGGCGGGATCATGAATGAACAGGCAGGTCCCTATAAGGAGTTAGATCGGTTTCGCTGTCGTGATAAAATTCTTAAAGACCTTAATAAGATTGATCTTATCAAAAAGGTTGAAGATTATAATCACCATGTCGGGCACTGCTACCGTTGTAAAACAGTGGTAGAACCCCTCGTTTCCAAGCAATGGTTTGTGAAGGTTAAGCCACTGGCAGAGCGTGCTTTGGAAGCGGTTGAAAAAGGAGAGACTGTAATTGTCCCTAAAAATTGGGAGAAGACTTATTTTGAATGGATGCACACTATACGCGACTGGTGTATTTCCCGTCAGATCTGGTGGGGTCATCAGATTCCGGCATGGACATGTAAAGACTGTGGCAAAATTATGGTAGCTCGCGAGGATCCCGATCAGTGTGTATACTGTCAGAGTAAAATCATAGAGCAGGAAGAAGATGTATTGGACACCTGGTTCAGTTCTGCTCTATGGCCTTTCTCAACAGCAGGATGGCCTGAGAAAACCAAAGAGCTGGCATTATTTTACCCCACTTCTGTATTAGTTACTGCCTTTGATATACTCTTCTTCTGGGTAGCCCGCATGATGATGATGGGGCTAAAGTTTATGGGGGAAGTTCCTTTTAAGGAAGTCTATATTCATGCCATAGTCCGGGATGTAGAAGGGAAGAAGATGAGTAAATCTAAGGGAAATGTTATTGATCCCTTAACGGTTATGGATCAGTATGGTACTGATGCTTTCCGTTTTACTTTAGCGGCACTTGCTGCTCAGGGAAGAGACATACGTCTTACAGAGGAGAGGATAAAAGGATATCGCAATTTTGCCAATAAGATCTGGAATGCATCCCGCTTTGCCTTGATGAATTTGGAAGGTTATAATGTCAATAACGTTGATTCTATAACGGATCCCTCTTCCCTGGTCGACAGGTGGATATTAAGTCGATTGCATCGGCTGATCAGAGAAGTAAAAGAGACTTTTCGTGAGTATAAATTTAATGAACTGGCTCATTTAATCTATCATTTTATCTGGCATGAGTTTTGTGATTGGTATCTGGAACTGATAAAGCCTGTCTTGAATAAGAAGGATGATAATGAGTCCAGGTTAGCAACTCAGCACACCATGATTGAAGTACTTGCTGCATCTTTACAGCTTCTGCATCCAATTATGCCTTTTATAACTGAGGAGATATGGCAGAAGCTTCCAACAGCTAAAGAGAGTATTATGATTTCTCCTTATCCTGAATGCAAGCCAGAGAAAATTGATGAGGATGCTGAAAAAAAGATGGCTTTGATTATTGATGTGGTTAATAATATACGTAATGTTCGATGGGAGATGAATATACCACCTTCTCAGATAGTTGAAGTGATTCTCCTTTCCAAAAATCATGAGAGCATTGAGATACTCCAACAGTACAGGATGTATGTTGAAAGTTTAGGCAAGGCTGATCACGTCACTATATCTGAAAGTCTGAAAAGACCCAAGTCTGCTGCCACGGCTGTAGCCCAGGATGTAGAGATATTTTTGCCTCTTAAAGGAATTATAGATTTTGCGGAAGAGGAGAGGAGGTTAAAAAAAGAGATTGGTAAAACAATAAAGGATCTGGCTAGTGTAACCAAAAAACTCTCAAACGAAGACTTTCTTAAAAAAGCACCCGAAGATATTATTGAGAAGGAAAAGATTAAGGCTGGGGATTTTAAAGAAAAGCAGGAGAAACTGGAGAAAAGTCTAGATCGCATTAAGAAACTCATTTCAGAGGTGAAATAAATCCCATAGCCACTTAGACATTGGGAAAGAAGGAAATTTTTAACTAGGGGAATTCTCATGATTGAAGTAGAGAAACTCATTGAAACAGCACTTAGAGAAGATATTGGTGACGGGGATATTACTACCTCATCGATAATCAGGACTCCTCTTAGAGCTACTGCTCACTTGATTGCTAAAGCAAGATTAATCTTAGCAGGCATTGATGTTTTTCATCAAGTCTATAAAAAACTGGATTTGGATCTAGAGTTTATTAAACACTTTGAAGATGGAGATGAAGTCAATCAGGGTAGTTTGATTGGCGAGATTAGTGGAGAAGTAGCTGTAATTTTAAAGGGTGAAAGAGTTGCATTGAATTTCCTGCAGCGTCTGAGCGGTATTGCAACTCTTACCCATAAATTTGCAGGGAAGGTAAAGTCCTGTCCAGTTAAGATACTTGATACTCGCAAAACTACACCGGGATGGAGGGCTTTGGAGAAATATGCGGTGAAGATGGGTGGTGGAGAAAATCATCGTTTAGGCTTGTTTGATGCTGTTTTGATCAAGGACAACCATATTAGTGCTGCCGGGGGGATTGGGGAGGCCGTTAGAAGGGTGAAGGAGCGTGTTCCTGGTGGTTTTAAAATTGAGGTAGAGACAGGTAATTTACAAGAAGTAAAAGAAGCCTTAGATAGTGGAGCCGATACCATCATGCTTGACAACATGAGTGTGGATATGATGAAAGAAGCTGTAAGCATTATTAATAAGAAAGTTCTGGTTGAAGCTTCTGGAAACATCAGTTTGGAAAATATTGAAGAAATAGCCGGTACCGGTGTGGATTTTATTTCAATAGGTGCCCTGACCCATTCAGCTCAGGCAGCTGATATTAGCATAAAAATTATTAGCTCATAACTCAACCGCTTGACAACTTAACAAAAACACTCATTAGACGCAGATGTTACTTGCTATTGATGTAGGAAATTCAAACATTCTCCTGGGCATTTTTCAAGAGGATAAATTGTTGCATGAGTGGCGCCTCCTGACAGAATCAGAGAAGACTATTGATGAATATGGAATACTTTTTAAAAACCTTTATATGTCAGCAGGGCTTACTATTGGAGATACTAAAGATATTATTATCTCCTGTGTAGTGCCTCCGCTGCTCAGCACACTTGAGGAACTTTGCAAAAAATATTTTCACCTGAATCCTCTGATTGTGGAGCCAGGGGTGAAAACAGGCATGCCCATCAATTATGATAACCCGCGGGAGGTAGGTGCTGATCGAATCGTAAATGCAGTTGCTGCCTATGAGAGATATAAAAAGAGTCTCATTATTGTTGATTTTGGAACAGCAACTACCTTTGATTGTATATCTCCTGAAGGGGAATATCTGGGTGGTGCCATAGCGCCGGGAATTATGATTTCTACAGAGGCCTTATTTCACAAAGCTTCAAAACTTCCCCGGATAGAGTTAGTTAAGCCTCAAACTGCTATAGGTAAAAATACCGTGGCCAGCATGCAGGCAGGTATTGTCTATGGGTATGTTGGATTAATTGATGGTATAGTCAATCGTATGAAGGAAGAGATGAAAGACAACCCCGTAGTAATGGCAACAGGTGGGCTGGCAAAGCTTATTGCCGCAGAATCTGAAAATATTGATGAAGTTGATGAACTCCTTACATTAGAGGGATTAAGAATTATTTATAATAGAAATAGATGAGAGGGAGACAGTTAAATGTTTATCATTGTCAATTTGCTTGATGCAATTGCTATTATCATCCACTATGTATTAACTATCTATATGTGGATGATCATTATCAGGGCAGTGATTTCCTGGGTGAATCCAGATCCTTATAATCCCATTGTAAACTTTTTGTATCAGGTTACTGAACCGGTACTTTACAGGGTTAGACGATACCTGCCTTTCAGAGTTATGGCTATTGATCTCTCACCTATCATTGTTTTCATCATCATTATCTTTCTTGACAGGTTCCTGGTAGGAACTTTACAGGATATAGTATTGAGATTGAAGTAGAAAGAATTGAGGAATTGAGGGATTGTGGAATTGAGGGATTATACATTGCGAGATTTTTGAAGATTGCCATCTTAAGATTCCTAAATCCCTGAATTTGCAATCTAAAATGCATCATTTCTAAGTTTTCTGTGGTGGAGGAGATGTCATGAAACTTACCCCATTAGACATTCAGCAGCAAAAATTCGAAGTAAAATGGCGAGGTTATGATAAGCAGGAGGTGGAGACGTTTTTGGAAATGGTTTCCGAAGATGTAGAGTCATTATTAAAAGAGCATAATGAACTTAGGGATACCTTGCAGAAGTACGAGGTTCAACTGGCTGATTTTCGAGAGAATGAGCGTGCTATCCAGCAGACTATTATGACTACCCAAAAGGTGTCTGATGATCTTAAGAGAAATGCAAATAGGGAATCAGATCTCATCATCAATGAAGCAAAAGTATCGGCAGGAAAGATTATTAATGAAGCCAGGGCAGAGGCGGAAAAGACGGTGAGTGATAGTCGATTGGAAGTAGAGAAGTTGAGGAAAGAGTTTAATGACCTCAGGAATAAGAGAATGGAGTGTGAGCTTGCCCTCAAATCTATGCTCGAATCACATCTTCGGTTGTTAAAATCAGAAATTGAAGGAAAGGAATAATAGGAGAAGTGTAACGTTGTGTCTTAAGGAAGAAGGTGGGGCGATAATTATAAATGTTTTGGTTCAGCCCCGTGCTTCAAGGAATGAACTGGTGGGGATACACGGCGACTGTGTAAAAATAAAAATTACTTCACCCCCCGTTGAAAATCAGGCAAATAAGAGGCTTTGTGAATTTTTGTCTAAACTGATAGGTGTGGGGAAGGGGAGGGTTGAAGTTATAGGTGGTCATAAGGCAAAAATTAAAAAGGTGAGAATATCTGATAGTACTTTAGATGAAGTGAAGAAGAGATTAAGTTTAGATTAAAACTGATACCATATGGCTACAGGACTGGAATAATTTTAATACAACCCATTTCTCATTGAAGAATCACACATGAACATCATTGTTAAAAAGCCAACACCGGAAGGGCTTGAGAAACTGAAAGTAAAAACCTGGCCCACACTGGAAAAAGACCCATGTAAGATCGACTGGTATTTTGATCAGACTGAGGAAAGCTATTTTTTAGAAGGCCGTGTTGTCGTTGTGACTGAGGATGGGCAGGAGGTAGAAGTTAAAAAAGGGGATCTTGCTGTATTTCCTAAGGGATTGCGTTGCACGTGGTATATTAAAGAACCGATGCGAAAGCATTTTAATTTGAAACGGGATTAATAGCCGCTGGTAAATTCGGCTTTAATATGGCCTTCAGGATAGCCCGCTGCCCCCATGCAGAACTCATAGTGCACGAAACCATGTCCGAGGCGTGGGACATGCTGTCAGATTTAATGTAAATTTTTACTAATCAAATTACTTTATTTAAACTGTATTCAATAATTCCTTCTACCCCGCTTTTTCTAAGTTTTGGTATAAGTTCTCTTACCGTAAATTCAGAAATCACTGTTTCAATTGAAAACCATTCTTGTTGATAGAGATTAGCTATAGTGGGTGCAGTGAGACTGGGGAGTAATTTGATTACCTCGTCCAGTTTTTCTTTGGGTACATTCATCTTTAAGCCTACCATTCCATCTGCCTTTAAAGCTCCCTTAAGAAGGAGGGATATCTGTTCAATTTTTTCCTTTTTCCAGGAATCTTCCCAGGACTTTTTGTTTGCAATAAGTTGAGTGTTAGTCTCCATCAGGTCCTGGACAATCCTGAGACCATTAGCTCTGATGGTACTCCCCGTTTCGGTGACTTCAACGATAGCATCTGCTAACCCCTCAACCACTTTTGCCTCAGTTGCTCCCCAGGAAAACTCTACATCAACATTAATGTTCCTCTCGGAAAAGTATTCTTTGGTAAAGTTTACCAGCTCGGTTGAAATTCTCTTTCCCTGTAAATCTTCCAGTTTTCTAATGGGGGAGTTGTCCATGACTGCCAGAACCCAGCGCGCAGGCTTCTGGCTGACCTTGGAATAGATGAGGTCCTGCACAACTACAACATCTGAACCATTTTCTTTGATCCAATCTTTACCGGTGAGCCCCAGGTCCAGGGTTCCATCTTCAACGTAACGCGACATCTCTTGTGCCCTGATGAGTGTGCAGGAGATGGTTTCATCATCAATATCAGGGAAATAGTTTCTTGAACTTATTGATATCTTCCATCCTGATTTCTTGAATAATTCTATTGTAGCATTTTCGAGACTTCCTTTCGGAATGCCAACTTTCAGTTTTTGCAATATAATATCCTCCTTCATTTAGAATCTGCTTCCTTGATAAGGAAAAGTTTATAACTTAATGTATTTTAATAACATTTTATCCCACAGCAGTCAAGATAAATCGCTCTTTGATTGTAACTACTTACCACAGAGCTCGCGGAGCACGCTGAGAATATAATATTTCAATAAAAACATAAAATTCTGTTTTGCCAATAGAATTGGGAATTCCCACCCAACAAAAATGAATTTATCACCTCTGCGATCTTAGCGGTCTCTGCGGTGAATAAAATGCAGGAAGGCTGAGCAGTTGCCTTCGATTTTTTTACTTCTTATGATTTAAATCATTTTCTTGTATTCTATTTTATATTACAATATTTAAGAAATCTTGTTGGTACTGTCAAAAGTTTCATAAGTGCATGGGAGAAAACATGAAACCACAGAGGACACAGAGAGAATATATATTTTTAAAAACTCTGTACTACAAACCTGCAACATCGTGTTTTTTTAGCAAAGTTTAGTTTCATTCTTCGTGGCCTTCGTGTTCTTCGTGGTTATATTTGTTTTGGTTGCAGCTCTGCTGCGCTGTGAACTCCCTGGTTTTGTAAAGATCTAGAAGCAATTCCTTTAAAATGATTTTATCATGAAAGAGAGAAAGGGATAGGGTTAAGGATATAAAGGTGTAGGAACAGGTATAGAGAGAATAGTTATCTAAAAGAAAATCAGTTTTGATTGAAAAAGGGAAGTAGGAGTGGTAATAGAAGCAAAGAATGATTTACTTAAGGGGGCACAGAGAGGAGGGGAAATAAAATCATCTAACTTATTGATATTTAGATAATTCTCTGTGTCCTCTGTGGTTTGTTTTGACAAAACCTTTATAAGGAGACAATTATGGGAGCAGGTGGGATTCCTTTACAGGTTGAAAAAGAATTTTTTGAGAAAGAAAGAGGAAAGTATAAATTATATGCTTATACAGCAGATATAACTTATGAAGGAGATGACCGGGTTGATGTATCAGTCAACAATGGACAATTTGTTTTTGTACCCCCCAGGCATTTACTATTTGACTATCGATTCGGGCATATAACTGAAGATCAGTTTCAAAAGGCATATTTTGAGTTCCTTGAGGAGAGCTACGTTAATCAACGATATACCTGGGATACAATATTGAATGGAGATAGGATAGTATTGGTTTGCAATTGCAATGCAAAAGGCAAAGCCTGTCATCGATATTTTCTTGTCAATTTCTTAAAGAAGCTTGGAGTAGTTTATAAGGGTGAGCTCGAACCACAAAGCTCAAGAAGAAAAACAAAAACTCATTTTTGAACCACGGAGAACACGAAAGAAATCCAAGAATTATCTATGAACCACGAAGATTACGAAGAAAATCTATTTTGTTTTTAATTGGCTGCAGTGCATCAAAATGGCTATTCCCAAGACAATTTTGGTAGTTTCTTAAGAGCATTTACGAATTTTTCAAGGTTGAATGCCTCTTGTTTCTTCATAATATCAAATAGTTCTGAGGATACAACACATCCAATAAGTTCTTTAGCTTCCTTTTTGGAATATCCTTACGATATCAAACGGTCTAATGTCTGTTTTGTCTCAGGTGGATCATTAGCTAGAATCTGATTATCGACAACTTGTAAAATAGCAGCTTTTAGATGGGGGTTAGTATCCATATTTGCAAATCTCTATAGACAATTATTACGGGGAATCTAAGCTGCAGACGAACAGATTTATACTGCAGCAGCATAAACATGTACTTCCTTATCAAGTCTATTCTTCAATCGATCCTTTTCTATCTCAAGATCATACCTTGCCTGAAGATTAATCCAAAACTTTTCAGAAAGACCGAAATATTTTGATAGTCTAAGAGCAGTATCTGGTGTTATAGACCGTTTGCCATGAACAATCTCGTTTATTCTGCGAGCAGGTACGTTGATATCTTTAGCTAATCTGTACTGGCTAATATCCATAGGCTTCAGAAACTCCTCCATCAGAATTTCACCTGGATGAATTGGTTCTAATATTTTTTTTGTCATTGTTTCCTCCTAATGATAATCTACTATCTCTACTCCGTATGCATCCCCTTTGTGCCATTTAAAACAAATGCGCCACTGTTTATTAATTCGAATACTATGCTGTCCTTTTCTATCTTTTGACAATTTTTCCAATTGATTGTTAGGGGGGATCTGTAAATCTCGAAGGAGTTCAGCACCCTCTATTATTTCAAGTTTTCTCCGCGCAACTTTCTGTGTGCTTTGTGGAAGTTTGCGTGATACTTGACGGTTAAAGATTTTTTCTGTTTCTTTGCAAGCAAAGTTCTTTATCATTAAATAAATAATATTGCATTGCGTTAATAATGTCAAGCGTTATTATTGTTCTTTGACATAACGTAGAGTAAAAGAAAAAGAAAAACAACGGAAAAACAACGGGGTCTTGAAAGTTGAATAAAGATCTGTTTTGTGCTATATGTCCTGAAACATACATTATTTTCAGGGGGCAGATGATTGTATGATAGCTAAGGATACAAGATCAGTGAATCAGCGGTATCCCATGCAGTCCGCAGGGCTTCGAAAACCATTGCAAGGGATAAAAAAGCACGCAAAAAGCTGACAATATTATTGGTAATCTCAAACTTTCAAGATTCAAGACCTGACCCCTATGTTTTTTTGCATTTTTACCCATAGATTTCATCTAAGAGCCTTATTTAGATATTTTGAAATTCAATGGTTTCTTTCTCCACTCCGGGGTAAATATTATCAATTGTTTTTTGAACTTCGATTGTCTTTTGAAGAGATGAAACAATCTTGCAGTAATGTTTTATATCATCGAGGGACAGCCTTCTCCCTTTTCTATCTTTCAGCCATTTATTGCAGACCTGATAACCACCGATTTGATACTGCCACACTTCTTTTTTAATTTCTTCAAAATATTGGCTTTGATTGAAATAGACTCGTTTTTCTTTTTCGCTGTATTTGAATTTTTCAATCTTATTGTTTCCCTTACCCTGGAATTTAGCAATTGGTGGATCAAGCTCTGTTGATTTAAGCAGATGCAAATCGACAAATCTTTTTCCATATCCAGCCATTTTGCTGAATAGTTTATAATTTTTTGTAAAGGGAACCCTTGGAAAATCTGTCTTTAGAAACTCAGCATATTTTGTGCGGTAGGTATTAGAATAGAGGATTGCATAGATATAACAAAAAATCTCCTCTGGCGTTGATTCTTTTTTATGAACTTCAGAGAGAGATGTGAAAAGTTCGGGGTTAATATTTGGTTGCCTTTCCTCTGACTCTTTCATATAGCTGAA
>CAZOKO010000027.1:0-23825 GCA_964580455.1 uncultured Thermodesulfobacteriota bacterium
TTGATGGCTTCCCGACTATCATGGTCAGGGCTTAAGTCTTCAATCTCTTGCAGGATGTCTTCGCTATTAACATCCCGATACTCCCAGCAAAAACGAAACCATCTCTTGAAGGAAGGATAGTCTTTGACCAGAATGCATTTAAATTTGGGATAATAATCGAGACATGCATCCAGTGTCTCTTTTACAACTCTGGTGCTTACTTCTCCTTCAAGAGTAAGTACCATCCCGAAGATAAGTGGATTTCTATCAATCCTCTCCACACAATAGGCTACCTCATCTAAAATGCTGGCCGGGAAAATTCGCCTTTTAGTCACTTAAAAGACCCCTTTCAGTTAACGTCTAAAAAAGCCACAGAAAACGTAGAGGGAATAAATTGTATTTATTCAAGGGGTAACTGCACTGACTGCTTCGAAAGCATCAACACGCCCCCATCCATAGGTAAAGTTAGGAGAAAATAAATCTAAAGCTGTGGCAGTTGTTTTTAGTGTGGTTTCAATTTCTCCTATGCTTATAGTAAGATCAGCACCAAGCATTAAAGCAATAGTCCCCACTACATGAGGAACTGCCGCAGAAGTACCTGAACCAGATTTATAGCCCTCGCCAGGAGTAGAAGAAAGAATAGCAACCCCTGGTGCGGATATGTCGGGGAAGGAGTTCAGGTCACAATTGCCTGGGCCACGACTGCTGAAAAAGGCAATGCTGTCGAGAGAATCAGTAGCTCCCACAGAAATCGTTTCCGGATAGTTACCAGGACTTTCTCCTGTAAAAAACCAGGGACCAGAATTGCCGGCAGAAAAGACTGGAATGATTCCTGCCTCTTTCCAGGCTTTAATATCATCCTGGAAGTCGGGAAGACACCAGGGAAAGGTATCGAACAATTTAAACCCCCAGGAGCCATTTACCACATCGGGGGCATCGTTGGTTTCGGGATTACCATCCGGATCCATAAACCACTGGAAAATCTCATGAACATCTGAACTCGGAGCTTCTTCTCCTTCATCATTCCAGATCCTGGCAGCAATCCACCTGGCACCGGGAGCAACTCCTATGTATTTTCCACTGGCATTACCACCCAGTATAATTCCAGCAACGTGGGTGCCATGTCCTGTAAACGAACCTGCCTTATCTACAGGAACAGTATGTTCCTCATGGGGGTCAAACCAGCTATTATCACCCCCCCGATATGTGCTTGTCAGATCAGGGTGGGTTACATCCACACCTGTGTCAAAAATTCCTACCACCGTCCCGCTACCCGTGTATCCCATGTCCCATACATCCGGCGCCCTGATCTTTTCGATATTCCAGGTATAGGAGGAATCTGATTGGAATGGTGTGCTTGTGTAGAAAAAGGGTGGAGGGATAAGGAAATCCTCGGTTACTATATTAACATCCTTCCTTGAGCCTATTTTTTCAATCACCTCTGGTGTGGCCTTCAAGGAAAGTCCGTTGAATATCCAGAAGGGAGTGTAATGGACTACATTGCCCCGGGATTTTTCTTTTTCTAGGAAACCGATCAGATCTTTCTGCCTTCCTGTAGCTGTTGTCTTTAAAGCTCTAATCACATTCCTTGACCGTAAAGCCTTGTTTCTCCCTATAATACGCTGGGTCGGAGCCTTGAGATCAGCTTGATCTGCCATGCGTATGATTACTGAAAGCTGTTCTTTGTAATGAGCATTGTGTAATCTCTCCAAGAGTCCTGACGAAAGTTCTCCCGCATGTGCATGGAATGCAATCAGAATGATAGTAAAAGTGACGCTTGTGAATTTTATTTTTTTCATTGTCTCCTTAAGATGTCGGTTGCGTAAAACGGTTTAAGGTTCCGCAGCTCGTTTCGGGATTCATGGAACCGATTAAGGCTGAGTTAAACTTTTAATCGGATACCGCTGCATAAGCATCAATCAGACCGTGGGCGTATATCTCATCCCACCCTGAATCTCCAAGATCTTCTGCCGTGTCCTGAAGGACCTGCCTGATTTTATCAGGTCCATATTCAGGGTGGAGTGATTTAATAAGAGCAGCTACCCCCGCCACATGAGGAGAGGACATAGATGTGCCGGTGAAATACCAGTAATTCCAGTCAATAGCAAAAAAGGTGAATGCCTCCTGTAAAATTCCATCCCCATTGTCATCACCGTTTTGGTCCACATTCAGATCGCCACCAGGTGCAACCAGATCAAGGGCACTACCATAATTAGAGTAGTCAGTAATGTTTTTGTCATATCGTACAGCTCCCACGGCAATGCAGTTTTCAAAGGCAGCAGGATAATCAACTTCACCGGAACCATCATTTCCTGAAGCAGCTACCACCGTTACTCCCTGCCCATATGCATAATCGACAGCGTCCTCTAATGCCTTGGAAGGGGCACTTCCACCTATACTTAAATTTATAATATCAGCACCATTGTCTGTTGCCCACCTTATACCATCAATAATCCAGCTATCGAGCCCGAAACCCAGGAAGCACATGACCTTAACCGGAAGAATCTTTGCATCATAGGCAATCCCGGCAACACCGGTCGTATTGTTGGTCTCCTGTCCAATAGTACCTGATACATGAGTGCCATGACCATTAAAATCGATTCCACCACGAATCCTGAAGATGGCGTTGTATCCCAGAAGCAGCCGATCACCGAAACTATCAATACCAAAGGGATTAACCCCTGAATCGACGACGGCAACTGTGACATCACTTCCCGTACTTATATCCCAAGCCTCTTCCAGATTGATCAGAGGGAAATGCCACTGGAGGTCATAAAATTGATCATTAGGAACAGAATATATAAAGCGATAATAATTTGGCTCTGCATATTCAACCTCAGGTCTTTGTAAATATTCTTTTGCTATCTCTTTCTCCTTTCCTAAAGCAACCTCGATGATCTGAAAAATATTGTTATAAGCCTTTCTAACTTTAGAGATTCCAAAGTGACTGTGAATGGATGTTGCTGATTTCACAGAGATCCCTTTTTTAAATTTAACTATTAACTCCCCGGGAAAGTAAAGTCTATGGGAATGAGCAATAACACTTTGCACATTTGTTGAATTGGCCAGGGCACTTTTTACACTAAAGAGTAATCCGGTAGTTAGTATCGCAATTAAAAACCTTCTTTTCATCTTGTCCTCCTTGATTTTTTTTGTGTTGTTAGTAATTATAAATATTACCTAAAATTTATACTTCAGAGAAAAGAATGCACCTCTTCCTGCACCATCAATGACACTGTATTTACCCCGAGAGTGATAATCTGAATCAAAAACATTCCTTACCTTAAGTGACATTTCTACCCTGTCATTTAGTAAATGTTTTATAAAGAGGTTAAAGTCAACCATCATATAAGGAGAAAGGGTGCCAGTTCTTTTATAGAACTGATTTTCACCCAGTTCCCTTTTTGCATAATATGAAAAATCGAGGTTGGCAGTCAAATACTCTAAAAAGCTGTAGTTAATACCCCAGTGAAACATACTGCGTGGTGCAATAGAAGAACTCTCATAGTTGATTTCTTGTACTTCACTGGAAGTTAGACTGGGAACGCTAATTGTTGAAGTAAAGCCTTTTCTGTTTTCGAAGAGGTAAGATACATTAGCATAAATGGATAGATAGGAAGTAGGCCTGTAAAAGGCAGAAAAATCCATTCCCTTTATCTGATCGTGTCCGCGATTACGTACTATTCCAAGATCGACTTCCTCAATTAAATCTTTCAACCTGTTATAGAAAAAATTTAATTTGAGAGATAGGAGATTATTATACTGATAGCCCAATTCTACTTCATAGCTTTCTATCTTTTCTGTCCTCAGGTTGCTTTCATAGAGGAACACGTAGGGAGGTGGTGTTCTAAACGCTTTTCCGTATAAGAGTTTGAGATTAAAGTTATTAAGAAACGACCAGCTTATTCCCACACGAGGATTTATCGTTCTCTTGTATTTATTGTGCTTGTCATAGCGAACGCCTGCTGTTAATTCCAGGTTGTCTGTTATCTTGTATTTGTCCTGGAAGTAAAGTGAGAAGAGGCGGGTATCAAATGATCTCATTATAGTAAAAGTTGGGGTGTCAAGTAGTTTATAATGTACCTTTGTCCTACTGCCATCATTCAGTTTCATCGAAGAACCGATGGTTATAAAGTGATTTTGAAAGAGATTTAAATCATATTGTCCCCCCCATCCATACTGCCAATTCTCATTCCGTGACGTGAAGAGATCAGATTCCTGCAAATTCTCAAAATGTTCCAGGTAAGCGTTGAGAAGGAGATTGGAAGACGACCCTATTTCCTTGTTATAAGTGACCTGTAAGAATGAAAACGGTGTATATTCTTCTCCATTGAAAGGGAACCGTGGCATGGAAAAGAAGTTTTTGTACTCGGACACCCTTCCTGAAATCTCCAGGTTTTCTTTGTAGCGGAGTTTCCCATAAAATTCTGCAAAGTAATCTCTTTTCCTTTTTTTTGGGGACGAAAAGAGTATATTCTGTCTTGGCGGGTTATGTTCAAAATCATCAGATGCAGAATAAGCAGCCGATAAGACAAGGTCAATGTCACCCTTATTATAACCAGAAAGGAGTGTATAGCGTTGAGTATTGAAGGTTCCAATCTCTGATGAGACTGTGGTGCCCTGGATATCCTTTCCTTTTTTAGTAACAAGATTCACAATGCCCGAGAAGGCATCTGCACCCCAGAGGGCTGACCCCGGTCCCCTGACAATTTCAATCTTTTCTATGTAATCAAGTGACAATTCCATTCCCTGGGGATAGTCTCTGGTAGAGGTATCATTAGAGAAGGGAACCCCATCCATCATCACCAGAAAAGAATCTGGTATGCCTCTTAAATAGATAGTGTTTTTAATCTCATTACGGTCTGCGAAGAATCCGGGAACACCGGCAAGTGCTTCTGCCAAAGTGCGGTAACGTTTGAGATCTTCCCCTGCAATTACAGTAACTGCAGCAGGAGCCCGTCGCAAAGGCTCTTCACGTCGGGAGGCAATAGAAACGGTATATAGGTCTTCTCCAACAAACATTACCTTCGTGTCTTTAAAAAGCTCTTCAATGCTTTCCTTTTCTTTTTCTCCTTCCTCCTCTTTTTCCTGTGACCATAGAGTAGGAGGAGAGAAAAGAAAGCACGTGATAAGGAGAAAGACAATAGTGGTTGTAAATCTATTCTTCATCATTATCCTCTTTTTTTATGTTTTTTAGCAAAACTCGAAGTTTTCCTCTTGAAAGACCCAGGAGTTTGGCAGCCTGGCTTTGATTGTCGTTGGAAGCTTCTAATGCCTGACGAACTATACTCCTCTCCATTTCATCAAATTTAATACCCTCTGGCGGAAGAATAAAATCAGAATCTAATTCAAATGTCTCCTTTTCACCGGGAGAAGGGAGGGCAAGATGTGAAATATCAATATTACCATCTAAAGAATGGATGACAGCTCTTTCAATGGTATTTTCCAGTTCTCTAACGTTTCCTAGCCATTCTTGTTTGAGCAGGAATTTTTTAGCCCTTTCAGTAAGTCCGGGATGAGGCTTTCCCATAGCCTGGGAAAATCGTTTGAGAAAATGTTCTGCCAGAGGGAAGATATCCTCACGCCTTTCCCTTAAAGGAGGAATATAGAGGGGAAAGACTTTGATGCGAAAGAGAAGGTCTTTTCTAAATTCATTCTTTTCAGACATCTGGTCAAGGTCTTGATTGGTAGCACAAATGATGCGAACGTCAGCTTTGATAGATTCATTGCCTCCCAATCGCTCAAACTCTTTTTGCTCTAATATTCGTAATACTTTAGCCTGTGCTGTTAAGCTGAGATCTCCGAGCTCATCTAAAAGGATTGTTCCTCCGTGTGCTTGTTCAAACTTCCCCTCGTTCCTCTTGTTCGCTCCTGTAAAGGCACCTTTTTCATATCCGAAGAGCTCGCTTTCGATAAGTTCTGAGGGTATCGCTGCACAGTTGATGGCAACAAACCGATGTTCAGACCGTTTGCTGTTATAGTGGATGGAGCGAGCCAGGAGTTCCTTTCCTGTGCCGCTCTCTCCCTGAATGAGAACTGTACTGTCAGGAGTCTTTGCAACCATAGATGCCTGATTTAAGATTTCTAACATCTTTTTAGAATGGGCTAGAATACCGGAAAAGTCAAAATGCTTTAGCAATTCTTCTCTTAACACCTTTACTTCTTCGCTGAGTCTTGAAAACTTCAGGCATCTTTTTACTGTAATAATTATTTTCTCTTCTTCAAAGGGTTTGGTGATGTAATCGATTGCCCCTTTTTGCATGGCTTCAACGGCGTTTTCTATGGTGCCATAAGCAGTAATTACTACAATGGGAAAATCAGGATTAATCTTCCCGACTTCTTCCAATAAGGACAAACCATCCATTTCAGGCATTTTCAAATCAGTAATTACCATGTCGAATCTCTTATGTTTCAACATATCTAAGGCTTTTTTACCATTTTCTGCTTGTTCCGTTTTGAAACCTTCTCTTTCCAGCATCAATTGAATGATATGCCTCATTCTCTTTTCATCGTCTACAATTAAAATTCTTTCCATAGTAACACTCCAATTCCCCAGGTTAACTCAACAGTCATTTTTGAGAAAAAATCTCTTTGCACATTAGTTATTCATAGAAAGCCATATTGAAAAAACAGTCCCTCCACCTTCACAATCAGTAATTCTTATCTCTCCCCCATGGTTATCTATAATCTTTTTCACAACTGCGAGTCCCAATCCGGTACCTCTTTCTTTTTTGGTAAAAAAGGGCTCAAATACCTTTCCTTTTTCTTCATCAGGAATACCTATCCCATTGTCCGTGATGGTGATGAGAACACCATTTTTTGAATCCTCTGTCTTTAAAATGATTTCTCCTTTCTCGGGAATAGCCTGGATAGCATTGTTTAGAAGATTCACGAGGGATTGGTATATCTGGTGTTCATCAACATTCACATCGGAAATGTCATTTGATAGTTGAACGTTAAGAGAAATCTCTTTTTCTTTAAATTCAGGAAGAGGTATGAGATTGACCATTCTGGTTATCATCTGATTAATATCAACTGAACTTTTGTGAGCAGGATTAGGACGAGCAAAAGAGAGAAAGTCTTCAACCAGTCGATTAAGCCTTTTGACCTCATCCTGAATGTACTCAAGCATGGTCATTCTTACTTCCGTTTTAATCCCTTCTTTTGAAATAATATCAACCGAACCCTTAATGATACCCAGAGGGTTTTTTAGTTCATGAGCAATCATCATAGAAAAATTCCCTATTTCAGCCATTCTTTCCTGTTTTGCCAGCTCTTTATAGGTCTCTTCCAGTTCTTCCCGCTTTTTTATAAGGGAGTCTGACATCTTATTAAACGAATCAGTCAGTTGTCCTACTTCATCTAAAGTGTAAATAGGCAGTTTTGTTTCCCAATTACCCTGTGCAATACGAGCACTGGCTCGAGCCAATCTTCTTACCGGCCTTACAATAGAGCTAGAAAAGTAGAGTGCTACCATACAGCCAACAATAGTAGCCAGTATGGCCAGGAAAAGCATCTGTTTCCTCATGGCATTGATGGTATCAATTATTCCTTTTTTAGAAAACACGACCTCTATATAACCAATAATCTGTACACCATCCTTATCACGGCTAATACTTTCCCTTTCACCTAAGGGAAGAGCAAAGCGATCGGATATGTTTTTATCACTTCCCATTGAGACTTGGAGTGACATGTTTTCCTTATACTCATCACGCAACTGACCTGGCTTAGAAAGATCAACTAAAGTTTGCTCATTCTCATTTATAATTTTAACACTCTGGACATCTTTCTCCTGAAGAAGGTTTTCTGCAAGGGATCTGAGAGTTTCCCTGTTTTCAATCAGGATTTCCATTTCAGCATTCAAAGTCAAGTTTTCAATAAGGGCATTTCCCCGTGTCATAAACTCGTCCATTAGAGCGTTTTGGGATTGATAGGAAAAAAAGATTCCATAGATCAATGAAGAGATAATGTACATTGTAATGGTGAGAATCAGTATTTTAGTGTTAAGGCTCTTCCTTCTCACTTAATAACCTCACTGGCATTTTTAATCAGATCACCTGAAATAATTATCCCAAGCTTCTTGGCAACTTTCAAATTTACTATAGTTCTTACCTTTGAGGGTTCCTGGATTAAAGGTGTTAATACGTTCCTCTCACGCAAAAGTTTTTGAGCAAGTTCTGCTGTCTGTTTTCCTATTTCATGAACATCCAGATGAAAAGAGAGAATTGCTCCGTTCTCAGCAAACCACTCGTTGAACCCAACCACGGGGATTTTTTTAATAAGCATTTTTTTAATAAGATACTTAATGATCTTTTCAGAACCAACAGTCCTGTCAGGAATGACCCAGAGGATATCGATATTGAATTGTGGAGAATTCAGGATTTCTGGAATCTCTTTTTGTGAAGCGATTGGCAAGCTAACGATCGACTGACCTAAACTAAAGGCTTTATCAGAAATGGTATCAATAGTTTTTTGATTCAGCCTCTGAGTATAAAATACCCCTATCCTTTTTCTATTGGGGAAACCTGATTTAATCATTTCAAGCTGAAAGGAAATCGGCAGATTCAGACTTACCCCATGACATAACACATTTTCATCTAATAACTTCTCTGGATTTAGTACCATGGTAAAAACTTTTAGAACAGGACTGGAATGTTTGCCAACCAGATAGGTTGCTTCAGGCCCAACGGCTAGAATAAGATCACCATCACTTTTCAGCGCGCGCTCTAAAACGAATTTTCCTTCACTAACATCTTCATCGATAGAATATTCTCGGAACGTCCCTTGATGGAATTTACCTTTAAACCCTTCTATGGCTTTTTGATAGGGGATGATATCACTGCTTTTAATAATGATGACTTCTGAGGAAAAAGCGGCGGAGGGAAATATTGCAAGAATCAGGATAATGACTAAAGAAATCAGATTATGTTTCATAGCTCTACGCTGACCTAAACATTTAAGTGGAGAAGCTTTGCTTGAGACGTCTTAAGCCCTCCTGGAGTGATATGCGGGGCTGATAACCAAAATCTCTCTTAGCCGCGCTGATGTCAAACCAGTGAGTTGCAGAGAGTTGCAGTACCACAAAGCGAGTCATCAGGAGTTCTTCTTTGCAACTTAATAATTTGTATGTAAATTCCATAAGAGCTGCAATTACATAGGCTACGGGGACAGGAATGCTACGTGATATGGGAGAAATATTGGCAGTTGTTAAGATCTTATTAATGAAATCGTTCATAGGGAGTGGTTCCTTATTGGCAATGTAATAGGCATTTCCTGCACAGGCGGAACCGGGGGCGAGTTTTTCTGCAGCAAGCACGTGTGCCTCAGCAGCATTATCGATGTAAACAGGATTAACCTTATTGAAACGTTTGCCGACGAACCAAAATTTTCCTGCTCTGATCTGCTGGAGAAGACGGGGTATCAAATGGTTGTCACCTGGTCCCCAAATCAGGTGCGGACGCAGGGCAACAGTGGCAAGGGTGTTGCTATTAGCAGCCAGAACCATTTTTTCAGCCATTGCCTTAGTCTCAGCATAGTGGCAAAGATATTTACCCGCATAGGACGAAGTTTCGTCAACCCCGTCCTCATCATTGCCATCAAAAGTTACGCAAGGCGAACTGGTATAGACCAGGCGGGATATTTTGTGGGTTTTGCATGCCTCAATGACGTTTTCCGTCCCCACTACGTTGGGTTGAAAATATTCATCATAAGGTCCCCACACCCCGGCTTTTGCAGCTACATGAAATACTATGTCACAACCTTTAACGACCTTCAGTACGGCAGTGCGATCCGCTAAATCGCCGCGGTGCATTAAAACACCCAGTGCTTCAATTTCCGGATACGAGCTCCGGGAGAAACCGCGTACATTATAACCCTTAGCTAATAATTGCCTGGCAATCGTGCTGCCTAAAAAGCCCCCTGCACCGGTAATCAAAACCTGCATATTTATTCACCATTTGAGCCCCAGCATCATGCAGCTCAGCCCACTTCCAATTCCGAGAAAACCCACCGAGTCACCAGGATTAAGAAAGTTCTGTTCTTCCGCCAGTGCTGCTGTTGCGGGCAGGGATACCGAACCCATATTCCCTAAATATTGATAAGTGGGAAACTCTTTCTCTTCCGGAATTCCTATTGCCTTGAGTATGGAGACTCTGTTGGATTCAGCAACCTGGTGAGAGATAATTTTATCGACATCCTCACGTTTCCATCCCATCTCTTCTAAAAAACATTCCCATGTGCGCTTGCCTAAATCAACCCCGTTTTTCAATACGGCAACCGCATCGGTGGTTGAGAACTCTTTGTAGAGTCGTGAACCTGTTTTTTCGTGACCCCAAAGACAGAGATTATGATGTTCCGGGGCTGACAGAAGCACACCTCCCAAAAGTTTCCGCTGTCTTTGTGAATTACTGAAAGAACCATCGGTAAGTAAAATTGCTGCTGAGCCGGAACCAGCTGTTATCGCCGCAATATGTTTGATAAAGAATGACATGTTCGGGTTTTCCAGCATTTGTTCAATTGCATCGTTTACAGGCTCCCCGGCTGTTTCAGAAGCCACAACCAAACCGGCACGTATTTGACCCAGTTCAATGCGATTGGCAATATCTACCATGCCATTTATCATGCCAAGGCAGGCATTACTTATGTCATGGACTGCGGTATTCGGGCTGACCCCGAGTTCGGCAGCTATGCGACAGGCGGTGGCTGGTTCAAAAGTTTCTCGATATACGCCCGCATAAATCACTGCTCCTATATCTTTTGCAGAGAGCGAAGCTTTATCCAACGCCTTCCTGGCAGCAGCAATAGCACCATCCGCAAGTTTAAAACCCTCATGCCACCAGCGACGTTCTTTTATCCCGGTTAAGGTCTCCACCTGCCCTTCAGGGATAAACAACTTCTTGTACAATGGAGCCAGACGTGCTTCCAGCTCTGCGGTAGCCACAACCTTTGGTGGCAGCTCATAACCGATAGCATCTATGTAAACTCTAGAATATCTCATCGTCACATCTTCCTTTCGATAAAATTAGAAGATTTCTTCACGCGTTATTTTCGAAGTTCCCCAGAGAGAATAAACGCCAGAAGAAGAAGGAACACAGGAACTAATAATAACGGCCATGGTATGGATGCACCTGTTGCGTTTGCAAGTGTCGCAGCGATGTATGTAGCAGGCAGGAGCGTCGTAAGACCTATAAGCGTGATCGCCCACCTGGCCCACGCATCACCCCGTTGAAACGGAACAAACAAGAGAATACCCATGGCTATTCCGGGCACTAAGGCGGCAAGACCTGTTCCCTTTAAGAAACTTAAGAGCATAATCTGGGATCGCGCATTTAAGTCACTCCAGCCAACATCAAGCACTTCCAGGTGGTAAGGCATAAGCTCCTTAGAGAAAAGATATGCCAGACCACCGATTGTAAATATAAACACAGATATGAGATTACAGGCAAAAGCGATTTTAAGTTTTGTACTCATAATTTCTCATTGCATGTTAAATGCACATATAGAGCGTTATAGTTCTAGCAAAATAAATATAAATAAGATTTAAGAAATTTTCAATTAAAAACTGTTTTGCTTCTGGATTCCCGCTTGTGCGGAAATGACAGTTTGTTTTGAATTTTGAGCAGATACTAAAGAAAGTTAAAATCACAACAATAATATTTAACATCATGTCTGGTTTTATAATTTGTTTGAACTGCTATAGCAAGCGAGAAATTATCAGCAGGCATTACGAAATAAAATTTCCAATTTTCAGGTATTTGGATTTTTTTAGTATGTATTCTTATATCCGTCGGTTCAAAAGTAAAAAAGAAATCATTTGGGGAAATCGTCTCAAACAAATCGTTAGCTTTTAAAAAGGCTTCTTTTAATGTCCATATCTGAAAAAGGTTCTTTAATCTTTCCGCAGGTGGCACATCTGAGAGATATGCAATTTCTTCAGGAGCTAAATAATGATTAAGATGCTTCTGTTCGAGTGGAATTACATATTCTATGTCAATGCCGACAGAATTCTTTAACGTAACAGCACAGGCAAAACCGAAATTAGAATGTGACAGGTTGAATTGTAAATCTATTGGATTACTTTCACTTCTTAGTACTGGTTTACCGTTTGCATTATACTGGATTTTTATATCATCGTGAGAAACATTAAGGTATTGAGATAACACTTTTTTTAAAAAAATCCTGCCCAGCAGATATTCGCGCCGTTTTTGTGGAATTTTATAGCGATTATATCTGTGTAGCTCATCAGAATTCAGGAATGACAATTTATCCTGCATCGTGCTGTTATTAAGCTCCAAAGCAGTATGGGCAAACCAAACATGTGTTTCCCTGTCATCAAGATGCATTTCTTTGAAATTATTAACGTATATCATTTGCCGGGACGTAGCGTGTTTGATGTGGAGGTATTTTTATGCCCTTAAGTTTTGCGTTTTGAATGCGGTATAAAAATGCAGCTCCTCTCATGATATGCTCGGAAATATCCACTGCTTTTCTATTATCCGGATTTTCCAGATAAGTGCCCCGTACCCAGTCATTGAACGCTCCCATTGCCGGACCGCACCAGATTTGATAATCAATTTCTCGCCCCTTTTCTCCGCGGTTTGCCCAGTGGGAAGACAAACCCAGATACCAGCGAAAAATCAGTGCCATTTTTCTTTTTGGATTACTTTCTGCTTTTTCGATTTGTTCGGGGTCTCTTTCCGTAAAGAAGGTTTTGGTCTCCTGCCAGATTGATTCAAGATCATTTTTGAAAATCTGTTTTTCCAGCTTGCCCCTTTCATCAACAGGGATATCATCAATGGAATCGCAGATGTTGTACAGATCATAGAGCTTTTGTGCCCTGAGCGGAAACATCGTTCCGCGCTTAAGCACTTGCATCCTTACCCCCATCTCAAACATATCTGACGCAGGAGCCATTATCACATCAGCCATATCAGCCTGTGCAAGCAGTTTTCTGACATGTGGAGAGACCCCGGATTCTACACACTGGTTTACAGAGCCTGTTACGATATAGGCAGCGCCCATCATAAATGCAGCCAGAGCAGCTTCGGGAGTACCAATCCCGCCGGCAGCACCGATGCGGATTTCATGTTCGTAGTTGTATTTTGACTGTATTTCATCTCTCAGTGATATGATAGACGGTAAAAGGCATACCAGGGGTCGATTGTCTGTATGACCACCAGAATCGGCTTCTATTGTGACATCATCCGCCATGGGTACATTCTCTGCAAGCTTTGCCTGCTGTGGAGTGATTTTACCCTGCTCAAGTAATAGATTGAGGATGGCAGCAGGTGGAGGTTGCAGGAACTTGGATGCCACTTCTCTTCGTGAAATTTTAGCAATAACTTTATTCTCAATAAGGGTTTCTCTATTTGCGCCAGTGCTTAGCCCTGCCACGCGGTAATATACTACGTGGGGAGTGAGATCTAGAAACGCTGATGCCTCAATGGTTCTGACATTATGTTTTAAATATAAATCCACAACATCCCGCTCAATAGCTTCTTCATTAGGGCTATGGATTAAGTTAAAGGCATAAGGTCCCTCTGGCAGAGCCTTTTGAATAGTTGAAATTGCAGATTCCACACGAGATGGCAATAAACCGCCGGCACCAAAGGAAGATAAAATCTTTTCTTTTCCCAGAGCAATCACAAATTGTTCAGAAGAGATGCCATTTGCCATTGAACCGGCATAATACGCATATTTTACATTGTGGAAACTGCGGAAATTCTCGTCACCCAGTTGAGCTGGAGAGATAGCAGGAATTGTTGCAAGCAATTTCTCATCTATGGGTAGGTGTGCCATGTCAGTCCTCCAGGGCAACGGCAAGGTCTGTTACTTCATAGATTCTCGCGTCACCTTTCCAAAGGTTTGCATCCCCAATAATAACTACCTTGCCAGGCTCATAATCTACACTTTTGATATGTACCTCAAGATTCATTTCTTTATCATCGGAAAGAATTTGACCGCGGTATTTCCAGACTGTTTTATGATTGTCTAATTGTATAAAGCGAGGAGATTTAAGATCTTTGCCCAAATCCTCCTGAAGTGCATAAACCTGTACAGCCTGCAGTATAGCTTCAACACCCAGAGATCCTGGCATTACAGAATCCTGGTAGAAGTGACAGGCAAAGTACCAGTCGTAAGGCTTCACAAACTTTTTTGCATACACATAACCTTTACCATAACGTCCGCCGTCTTTTACAATTATTATCTTATGAAGTGCGTCGAGCTGTTCTGCAGCCAGATGATACGCGGATTTCCCAGGCCTTAACCGGTAGAATTTCTCTCTTGCATCGTCTGAGCTTAAATCTATATGTATCAATTTTGATTCGTCGATTTTTTCCTGTATATACCACGGCGGGAGTTTCTTCCCTCCGTCCATCCCTGCCTGGCTCAGAAGTGCCTGTTTTGAGAAGAATCCGAATGCGGCACCACCTTGATAGAACACTTTTCCTTCGCAGGTCATCTCAAATGAGAACTTCTGGATGACAGTACCTCCCATGGCTACACTGGAAAGCAGGATAACTTTATTTGTTATGGTCTTTCCGCGAGGATCAATATATTTAATCAGCTCACCATCACCATCAAGGTTACGCAGGTAAAGATCGATATCGGGAAACTGTAATGTACTGCCAAGATAGGCAGCAAAAAACCCGCAGGGCTGCAAAGCTATTTCCATTAAAATAGCATACGGCATTACCGGTGATGAGTTTTGTGTAAAATACCAGGCATCAGAAGGGACATCATATTCAGTAGTCATGCCTGGATTACCTGTAAAAGTGTAGCATGTACCGTCTGTGTGCATAATCCTTGAAATCAGCTGCAGGTCAGTATTGGGGATTCTGGAGGTTGTACGCTTATTATAAACAGCAAATTCTTCTCCAAAACATTCTGTAAGGGAACCTAAAGAAAACTCCTGAATTTTCTGGTTGCTCAAAAGAACCGGCTTATTTGATTCCGGGAATTCATTGTTAAGGTTATGTCCCAGTTTTACAGCAGGGTCTTTTTCATTAAGCTGCATACCCAGATTCTGAAAGAGGACAAGTAAGACCCCGTCCTTGATGATTTCAACATTTACAATAATATGGGGTTGGGGCAGAAACCCTATTTCTTTTACCTCCATACTGTAGATCAATTTTGAATGACAGGGGGAGACTTCTTTTCGGACTCGCACGTTTTGCTTTAAACCCGGAATCGCCTGAAAGGTTGCATCCTTTGTCATTCTCTGGAGACCCAGGTAGAGCATGTAGAACTGCATCAATTGTGCACTCCCTTCAGCCTGAAGTGAACCTGCCAGCACCTGATCATCTTTAAAATGACATGGGAAGTACCAGTGGTCTGGATGAAGATCCTTTTCTGCAATGACCTTCCCCAGTCCCCAGGCTCCACCCCTCAGATCAACAGAGGTTACCCTGTCAATCATCAAGATATCTCCTTTGGGAAGACGAAGCGATGGGTTTCTTCCCTCAGGGTGAAAACTTTCATCTCCAAAGCATGCGGCAAGGTTTCCATCAGAAAGATGATCAATATCTTCACGTGAAAAACTTGTCTTGGGACAGTCTATCGGTGTAACAAAATATCCTTTTTTTGCGTTCTTTTTTTCTTCAATCTCATTTTGTTTGTAGATTACGCCTCCTCCTTTAGCCAGTTCGTCCTGTGTAAAAAATCCGGCGCACCCACCATCCATTATTAAGAACAGTCTATCACCAACGTAGCACTTGTAGCTGAAAAAGAAAAGCAGTGTATCCCCACTTTTTGAAAATGAATTTATGGATATATCATAGCGAAGCGTTTCTCCCTCGCAGGGAACTTCGCCAAGGAACGTAAGAGTACAATCCAGCAGACGGTAAGCACGTATGCCTTTGTTTGAGAAATCGATGCCGAGATAACTGATAAGCAAGAGATCGCACTGGCCTGATTCAATAGCTACTGACCAGGGAATACGTTTATCTGTGGTGTACCATGCGTTATGCGGAATGTCATATTCAGTCTGCATAAAAGAGGGTTTAAACCGGTTCCTTTTTGCAAGAAGCTTTGTAACCCTGCTCACCAGCAGATAGGGGGGTAGTGGTAACCTCACACGCACAGGATAGGTATCAATAATCTCGTATTCCTTGCCGAATACATTAGCGATTTTGCCATCAGCAAATTCTAATAAATCCTCCTCATCCCATATAACTTTTTTAATCTCTTCTTTTTCCTTTTTCACGTCTTCCTCATCTGCAGATATTAATGAAAGTCTGGTTTTGAAATTTTCTCTGTTTTCTTCAGTTATGATCGAGTCATTAATTCGCTCTCCCCCTAATGTGACGGTTTTTATAAATGATTTCACTTTTACATCCGGGTGTTTGTCTTTACCATAGAGAGGTGACAGGTCTACGGGGATACGATGGCTCACCAGCTTTGCCATTAAGCAGATTAAACTGTTGAGATCAGATTTGCCTTTTCTATTGGTAGCAACCGACAAATGTGGTTTCTCTTTAAGGATAGTTTCAATCCACCGCATACAGTTTGCACCGGCTCCTACTTCAATGAAAACCCTGGCCCCATCATTGTACACGCTGTTAATTAATCTGTTAAAGTCCACGGATTCACAGCAAACCCTGGCTGAGTTGTGTGCAATTGTCTCTCTCTCAAGAGACATGGGTTTGCAATCGAGGCAGGAGTAGAAATCAATCCCCTGTATCTGGTTGACAGGCAAACTGTGCATCTTCACCAGCCCGTCATATTCAGCTTTTACAAAGTTATGATGAACAACGGTGTCGATAGGCATATCAAATGATTCACAATTTAAGTCTTTGACTGCCGCTGAAACATTTTCCCTGTCACCTGAAATAATCATCTCTTCAGGACTGTTTATGAAGGTTAAATATACGTTGTCGTATCTTTTTACTACTTCCTTTGCTTTCTCAATTGAGGCAAAGACAGTTTTACTGATCCAGTGTTTCTTAACATCTTCTAAAGGTATCTTCCATATGTCAGACAAAAGTGTCATTTTTCCAACAAGCCTGTCCCGGAAGAGCGGTGACTTCTGGAAAGTATTTTCAACATTATGGGCATCCCATACGCCAAGAGAATACAACATAGCACTGCATTCCCCCATGCTGTATCCTAATGCGGCTTGGGGATTAACACTGAAAAACTTTCTTAAAATTATCGTAAACAGTCCGGCAAAAGATACATCCATAGATATCATTGCAACAGTATCTTCATTAAACTTATTTTGAAACTCCTCAAGATTTTGATCTGTCTGGGATATGCTTCTTTGATAGAGAGTCTTGGGAAATAAAATAGAGTCTACTGAGGGAACCCTTTTTTCAAATTCGTCATATAATTCAGGAAACAACTGAAAGATGCTGTTTCCCATACCTATATGAGCATTATAAGAACCAGGATATACAAAAGCAATTTTTGCATCTTTTCCTAATGGATTTGCAGTAAAATAACTTCCGCCTGGAGTTTGCCAGGATTTATTATTCTTAACTGACCAGCCAACGCCATTTTTTCCTGCCTTAATTTCTTTGAGCAGGTTTTCCCTGTTTTTACCAACAATGCCCGCAACAAACTGAGATTCAGGAAGTTCTTTAAAATCTGTAAAAGTTTTACTGGCAATTTTCTCCAGAGAGCCCCCTTTTTCAATTAATTGTTCCAGGGAAGTAAGACGCTGTAATAATTCCTCGGGTGTACTGCCCGCAACAGGAAAGAGTATCTCTGAGGATTTCTGTATAAAGGTATGCTCCCACTGCTGAGGCTGAATTGTTTCAGACAACATTATATGTGCACAGGTATTGTCTGTCCCCAGTCCGCTTATGGCTGCAACCCTTTTTGGCTGATTTCCTTCCAGTACCCAGGGTTCTGATTTTGGGGGTATGTAAAAAGGTGCTCCCTTCCATAGTTCCGCTATCTTTGGTGAATTCCAGTTTGGTGTGCCTGGTATGAAACGATAATGGAGGCAAAGGGCTGTTTTAATTAAACTCGCAATTCCCGATGCAGCATAGGTATGGCCTATATTTGTTTTTATGCTGCCTATGGCACAACCTGGCTCGTTGTTTTTTGTTTTATATGCCTGGGTTATCCCTTTGATTTCCACCTCATCCTCAGAGGTATTGCCACTGCCAGAAACTTCAAGATATCCGATGTCAGAAGCGTGATGTCTTGTTCTCTTAAGAGATTGCTGACATGTATCTATTATTGTTTTGGAATTGATTGTTGATGTGAATTTATCTAAAGGAGAAGATGCTGTCTTTGATTGAATGAGACTTATGTCATCAATAACAGCATACACCCGGTTATTATCTCTTTCTGCTGTATCTGATCGTTTTAAAACAATTGCCCCGGCACCTTCACCTATCAGCCAGCCGTTTGCGTTCTCATTAAAACTTAGTGATGGAGTACTTGAATTTACCGGATTCTGCTGGCCCCTTGAAAGAACTGCTTCAAATCCGCCGGCAAGATCTACTGCACCTACAAGGGCTGCATCTACTTCTCCAGAAGAAAGCATCATTTGTGCAAGTTCCAGTGCTTTGTAAACCGAGTTCTCACCGGAAGAAACCGTAAAGGCCGGTCCTGTAAAATCCCACAAAGCTGAAATGCGGCCCGCCATGATGTTGCCTATGAAGCTGGTGAACTGGCTGGGAGACTGGTTCTCGTTATTTGTAGTATACAAACACTCTTTGCCTATGGATTCCAATTCAGCAATTTTAGATGCTGATAAAGGGATACTGTTATTTTCCAGTGCTTCTTTAATCTGCCATGATAAATCCCATCTGCCTTCAGATTGATGAATTGCCAGTTCCGTTTCCATTGCTATGATTACGGCAACATTTGCTCCTGTAGTTGCTGTGCTGTCAAATTCTGCATCTTTGAGTGCTCTATCTGCAACTTTGAGAATCAGAGTCTGCTGAGGCTGCAATTTATCCGCATCCTTAGGCTGGATTCTAAAACGGAGGATGTCTAAATCAAAATTTTCAATATAGGCGCCTATTGGCGCCTCTCCGTTTTTAAGTCCATAGTCTTGCAGCAATTCCTTTTGCGTATCCATACCTTTCCACCGCTTTGAAGGAAGCGGTATAAAGTGCTGAGTCCCTTCAAAAATGGAGTGGTAGAAATTATTTAGCCCTTCACAGGGGCCGAAATGTGCATCCATGCCGATGATAGCCATTTCCTTTAAGGGTGGAGGAGGTAATGAAGAAACCTTTTCGGTATCCTCCACTCTCTGTTCAAAAACTAAATGTGCATTTGTACCGCCAAAGCCGAAGCAGTTGATGCCTGCGTGTTTAACAGGGGAATTTTTGGGCCAGGGTGTTTTTGTATCTATGATCTGTTTTGATGTGATGACGTTGTTCGGGGAAGAACGTGGATTTCCCAGGTGAATCGTAGGAGGAATTACACCTTCTGACATGGCAAAAATTATTTTAAGCACTCCAGGCATCCCTGCTGCCGTCAATAAGTGTCCCATATTAGATTTTACCGAACCAATTAATGGAGAAGCTTTGTGTTCGCTAAAGAAGGTATCTATAGTTTCAAGTTCAGCAATATCTCCTACAGGGGTACCTGTTGCATGACATTCTAAATAGTCTATATCTTTGGGTCTCACATCAGTTTCGGCATAGGCTCGCTTGAGTGTTAAAAGCTGCCCCCTGGGATTGGGTACAAGCAGGAACTTGCCCCTGCCGTCGTTTGATAGACCTGCTCCGCAAATAGTTGCATAAATATTATCACCGTCTTTTACCGCATCTTCATGCCTCTTGAGTACCACTGCTCCCGCACCTTCAGATGATACCAGGCCGGTGGATGATTTATCCAATGGTGCATGTTTCCCCCTTTCTTCAGGATAGGCCTGAAAAATGGAAAATCCTATGTGAATATATAAAGGATCAGAACAGCTTACCGCTCCTGCCAGCATCAGGTCTGCCTTCCCTGTAAGCAAGTAATCACATGCCAGCTTAATTGCATACAGTGATGAGGCACAGGCAGCATCTAAAGAAAACTGGCTTGCACCCAGATGCAAAGCCTGCGAAATCACTGCTGCAGGAAGGGAGGAAATTGTCATGTTAAGGGGTGAGAGCTTTTCCGAAGCCGGCAGGGGTTTTAAGTTAAAATCTTTGTTTTGTAATATATCCTGAAGGGCTTTCCCAATGGCCCGGGTATATAAAGGGGCAAAGAGGCGGCGTGATGACCTCGTAGGAAATGAGAGATTACCAAATATTACACCGCATTTTTCAAGTATATCTTTTTTGTTCAGATAACCACTATCTTTTAAGGCCTGCCGGGATACATAAAGTGACCATTTGAATAGATCATCGAGGCCTTCAAGAAATTCAGGTGAAATATTGTATCCTTTTGGATCAAACTTGAAATCCCGTACAAATCCACCTTTAAGGGAGTAGCATTTATCCAGTTCCCCTTTTTCTGGGTGATAAAAAATGTCAGGACTTGCACCGAACTCTTCTGTAGTTGCATCAGATGTAGTGTCTTTTCCTTCAATGAGATTCTGCCAGAATTGTTCCGGAGTTTCTGATGCAGGTAATAATCCGGACAATCCGACAATCGCAATTCGTTGCTTCATTTTCTCTTCGCTGGTTTAATTTATAAATCCACCCTATCTCCCAATGTTGTTAGCTTAAGAGTTGGCTAAAAAAATCCCCCTAAATCCTTCTTTAGAAAAGGGGGGCTTTCGAAAGATAGCAAGACCAGGAAAATTAAGCTAAGTCAACACACCAGAAGAATTGATGTTGAAAATCAATACCGCAGAGGACGGAAGGTCGTAAATGCATCATCGCAAACAGCCACGGCGGTAGTTAATGTAATACGATATCTTAATCTATGGTAACTACCGCAGGGGATGCTAAGATCACAAAGGTTATGAAGTTGTTCTTTTATTAAATAATATATTTTCTCAGTGTACTCGGCGATCTCTGTGGTAAATAGATATAATTTATGAACCGTACCTTTTCAGTGGATCACCTTTCTGCATAAGGGTAACTTCTGCTCCTTGCGTATGGGTATAGAGCTTATCGTTCTCATCATAAGTTGCAATATCCGCAATCATTTTATAATCATTTGAGTCCTTAATATCTACGGATACGTAAAATTTCCTGTCAAATGGGATGGTTTTATAAAACGTCGCTTGCTCTGTTTTGAGCGGTAAACTTGCTGCTTTTTGAAAATGTTTCACCCACACCAGCATAGCTTGATATTGCAGGTCAGTTGGAAGTGTATTAATGGTTTGTGCAGGGAACTGGCCTTGAACCTCTTCACTGACGTGGGGTAGCTGACATTCTAAAACAATCTTTTCTGATGTCATGCTTTTCACATTTCTTATGCCTCTAAAAGCAGGTCCGTGAAACAACGTGCCATTCCTGTATAGTTCATCAACAGGTATCACAGAGGTACCGTTAACTCCGTTGGTTTTATTTTTATAAACAGGGGCTTCAGGGATGGATTTCAATAACTTTATGATAGCACTGTAATGAAAGATCCTCTTGCCCGTTGAACCATTTGAACCGTTACTCCATATAAGACCTTCAAAAACGATCTCTTCTTTACATTTTTTGATTTCTTTTAAATCCAAGATGTAGCTGTCTGCATTTTTTCCATCAAAAACAATACCTTTTAACAGTTTATTATCCGCACAGCTGAAAACCTTAAAATCAGGGTATATTTGCTCACAGGCGTTGGACATCCAGCCAACTGCACTTACTACTGGAATAACGGCGTGTTCACTTATTGTATGATCATTTAGAAATGGATTTGCCTCCAGGGTCAATTTTCTATGGATACGATAAGTTTTTAAATCCCTATCAATATAACTCTCTTTAAAGGGCAAAGCATTGCCGATTACTACCTGGGCCTGATCCCTGTATGCAGTCCTCATTTCATCAACAAGCATCGATGCACCAGCATCAGTTGGAATAAGTTGTATGTTGTTTTCCTCAAAAAGCTTCTTTAATTCCGGTCTTACCATCCCCGAATCCCAGGGCCCCCAGTTAATTGATGAAACATGGCAGGATGGATGATTCTTTTTAATAAAGTGTGCTATTTTATTGAGTGTTTCATTGGCTATTGCATAATCTGACTGACCAACATTTCCATAAAACCCTGCAACCGATGAAAAGAGAACCAGATGTTTTAGATCATCAATTGGAACACAATCCAGTAATGCCAGTAAACCCTCAGTCTTTACTGAATAAACGGATTCAAAATCTGCTTCAGTTTTGTCTTCAATGAGTTTATCCGCCAGACGGCCTGCACCGTGAATAATGCCGGTGATTTCCCCCAGTTGTTTTACTGCTTTTGGAAGAATTTTTTTCAAAAAGGATGTGTCAGTTACATCTGCTGAAAGATAAAGTGCTTCACCGCCGGCTTTTTTAATGGCTTGCAGAGTATTTTTAATCTCCCTGTTTGCAATTATGTCACTGTATGTTTTTTGAATCCCGGCCAGAGTAGGCTTTTCCCCTCTGGATTTGAGACCTTGCATAATTAATTCTTTGAGTTGTCTTTCATCATTACAGCCCTTAGCCCAATTTGGTTCAGAACCTTCATTGGATGATCTTCCGAGTAAAATAAATTTACATTTATAAGCCTCTGCTAATTTAATTGCACATTCTGCTGTAACTCCTTTTCCTCCACCACTGACGAGAAATACAGATGAGGGGGTAATTTCTGACTGCTGCAAGTTTTTATTAATATTGACCTTTTCTGCAACAAGTGTTTGCCGTCCTTTCTTTGTGTAGCCCACTTCCAGAATTTTTGAATCAGGATCATGCATCTCGGATAGAATGTATTCTGCGGACTCTTTCAAACTCAGTTCCGGGTGTAGATCAATTGCTCTGCAAAACACTTTTTGCCATTCCAGATTCAGGGTTTTTGTTAAACCAAATAACCCGCCGCAAATTGGTGATGATTTGGCATTATTCCCCAGACCAAACTCTCCATCCAAATGACATACTGTCATAAAACAGGCACGTGATATTTTCCCAGATTTATCAAGAGGCTGTTTTAGGTGTTTAGCAATGAGAAAGACAGTTTTAATGATAGCTTTTTCTCTTTCAAAGAATTGACTAAAATCTCCATCCGCAATCTCAAAATGGGGATGCAGATGAATGAAAGAGCCTATGTTTTTGATACCGTCGAGCGCTGATTTAATAGATTCATCGCTGGTACTTTCTAAAACAATATTTTTTGCTTTATCTGGCAACGTGCTTTCCCTTGCTACAAGATTTTCTGGAAGAGTTAGGACAACAACCTTTTTGCCTTTTTTCAAGAGGAGTTCTGCAACGTTTGTTGTTAAAGCAGATCCATCATTTACAAGCAGGGAAACATAGTCTTCCGGAAACACGATTTCCATAAAATCTGGGATGGGAAGATATTTAAGTTTCACTTCGCTTCTCTTTACCTTTTGATCTGCTTCTATTGAAGCAACTGTCTCTACTTTAGGAGCTGTTTCTGTACTCTCACCAGTCTTGCTTTTTACATAACCTGCTACTTCAGCCAGTGTCTGGAGTTCGGCCATCTCTTTCGGGTCTACTCCGGTAATGGATGGATACTTTTCCTGCATGGCGCCGAAGATCTCTACGCGTTTGATGGAGTCGATGCCTAAATCGGCTTCCATATTCATCTCCAGCTCGATCATCTCGACAGGATAGCCTGTTTTTTCACTGACAATTTCAAGCAGGCTGTGAGACAGTACTTCTTCAGACAAAGAGGGGGCAGCCGGTGCGGCTGCAACTGTCTGTACCTGAGGAGCCGGTGCAGACTGGGGAACTGTCTCTACTTTAGGAGCTGTTTCTGTTGCCTCACCAGTCTTGCTTTTTACATAACCTGCTACTTCAGCCAGTGTCTGGAGTTCG
>CAZOKO010000027.1:23925-27706 GCA_964580455.1 uncultured Thermodesulfobacteriota bacterium
TCGGCTTCCATATTCATCTCCAGCTCGATCATCTCGACAGGATAGCCTGTTTTTTTACTGACAATTTCAAGCAGGCTTTTAGATAAGGTTTCTGTAGACAGAGAAGAAATAGCTGGTGTAGCTGCAACTGTTTGTATAGCAGGAGGAGGAGTGTCCTTTACAGCCGTTTCTACGGTGGGGGTTGGTACTACTGCAGAAATGACTTGGGCAACTGATTCAGCTGCCTTTTGCTTATTGGCTGTAATCTCTCCAGAATTGTTAAATATCTTATTCCTGCAGTAATCAGCTATTTGCCCTAAGGTTAAATTGTCCAGTATCTCCGTGATATCAGGTGCTGTTGCGGATTCCGAATTTTTCACTGGTTCAGGTATTGGAGCTGTCGGTACTTCAACGGTTTTTATAACTTCCTTTGTCTTTTGAACCTGGTATCCATCTTTAAGAGAATCTTCAAAAGCTTTTTGAGTTTTCCCACTTACATAGTTGCTGCCATTTAGGGGGACATTTAGCATTTTATTTTTCCTTTCCTCCTGTTTATTTACCTTTGCTCGATAAGGATCAAAACCTTTAAGATCAAGGCCTGCTACTGTTAAGCGAACAACTGCTTCTCTTAATTGGTAATCACTCTCTTTTCTGCAGTTGGCATTTAATGCTATTGCCAAATGGGGTTTTTCTTTGAGTATATCTTGCACCAGGTTTGTTAAAACACCTTTTGGGCCAAACTCCACAAAAATATAACCACCAGCTTTGTGGATGTTTTCAATCTCTTCTTTAAACCTGACTGAATTTAAAATATGCTCCTGTAAAATTACTTTGATACCTTCTACATCTTCAGGATAAGGCTTTGCAGTTGTGTTTGAGTAAACTTTTGTTTTGGGTTTGTTGAAGACCGTATTTCTAATTGCTTTCGCAAACGGTTTTTGAGCATGCTTTACAAGAGATGTGTGGAATGCCGCTGAAACAGGAAGAGGAATTACTGAAAAACCTTCTCCCTGTAAAGCTGATTGCACTTCTCTAATTGCCTTTGTAGCTCCGCCTAAGACAACCTGATTATTTGAATTTATATTGGCGACCTTAATTCCAGGAAATTGTTTTACCTTCTCACTTATTTCTGAAACATCGCCTTTCACAGCCAGCATGCTACCAGCATCGAAGTCAGGATCATCTTTGGGAGACATCATTGCCTGCCCACGGCTTTTTGCCAGGCTCATAAATGCTTTATCATCATAAACTCCTGCGGCCCATAATGCTGTTAATTCCCCAAAGCTATGCCCTGCAACGAAATCTGGTTTAAACCCAGCCTGTTCGAGCAGCTTGTAGAGACCGACACTAAATGCTCCAATGGCCGGCTGTGCATTCTCTGTTTGGGTTAACGACTTCTTTTGATTGTTAGTCTGTTCTTCATCAAATGTAGGAATTGGGAAAATCACTTTTGATAAAGGCTGCAAACCATCTTTTATGAACAGGCCGTCTGCATCCGCAAAGGCCTGCCGAACTGGAGGAAAAGAACAGGCAAGGGCTTTCCCCATATTTACGTATTGAGAGCCTTGACCCGAAAACAGTGCAACAACTTTATTATTTGAAGACATGCCTTTTACACGATAATAAATTCCTTGAGGATGTTCCCAGCTTTCTTGATCTTGCTTTGTCTTTAATTTTTCTGCACTGGCACTGAGTAATTCGATGGCTTTCTCAATAGAATCACAGACAAAACCCAGTCTAGCGGAGTTCTTAGGAATTAAAGATTTTTTGCTGTCTTCAATCAAATCGTTATAATGGTTCCCAGCTTCGTCAGATTGAAGCTTTGAAATAATATCATTACAGATATTCAACAATTGATCAGGAGTTTCAGCATGTAATATAATTGACTCGCTGGTATTATGCAGACGGTAGCTACCATTATAATGTTCAGTTTCATACTCTTCCAGAGCTACATGAACATTAACACCACCAAAGCCAAATGCACTGGTACTTGCCCGTCTTGGCACACCCTCTTTTGCCCTAATCCATGGGCGTGTTTCGGTATTGAGATAAAATTGCGAAGATTCGATATTAAATTTGGGATTTGGTTTTGTTACGTTAATGGTACCGGGTAATACCTTATGATAAAGTGCTAAAGCACTCTTGATCATACCTGCAACACCGGCAGATGTTTTTGCATGACCAATTTGCGATTTAACGCTGCCCAAAGCGATGTGCTGGCCATCAACACCATTTTTGCAAAAGACAGTTGTCATGGATTCAAACTCTGTAGGATCACCTACAATCGTTCCTGTTCCGTGTGCTTCTACTAATCCGACAGTTGAGGGCAAATACCCCGCTTCTTCGTAGGTTCTCTTCATTGCAAGGGCCTGCCCCGATGGTCTGGGCGCATAGATGCTAGTGGCACGTCCATCACTGGAACTGCCAATCCCCTTGATAACAGCATATATTCGATCTCCATCTTGCTCTGCATCCTCAAGACGTTTACATACCAGCATTCCTACACCTTCACCAATCAGCATGCCGTCAGCTTCTTCATCAAAAGGACGACTAATTCCTTCTTTAGAAAAGGCAGGTGTTTTGCTAAAACTCATATACATGAAAGGCGAATTGTCAGCATCAACCCCGCCTGTGAGTACCATATCGCATCTGCCCTCTATCAATTCACTTACAGCCATTTTTATAGCACTGAGCGAAGCTGCACAGGCTGCGTCCACAACACAATTTGTCCCACCTAAATCGAAGCGATTGGTTATACGACCGGCAATAACATTACCTAACATCCCCGGGAAGGAGTTCTCATTCCAATCGATATAAGCCTTTTTAAATTTTCCTATTATATTCTGGATATCCTCATCTGACAGGCCGCTGCTTCTTAGCACTTTCTCTAATACGGGAACCTGCAGCCTGGTTGTAAGCGGGGTAATGAGTTTCTGTCCCCCTCCCACACCTAAAACTACTCCGGTGCGGTCACGGGTTTCTTGTCTAAAACTGGTCTCATCACCATATCCGGCATCCCTGAAGGCATCTCTTGCCACAAGAAGCGCTAGCAATTGTGCAACATCTGTTACTTCCAAAATATTCGGCGGTAGACCAAACTCCATTGGGTTGAAATCAACATCTGGAATAAACCCGCCTCTTTTACAGAAGGTTTTATCGGCAGCCATGGGATCTGGGTCGTAGTAATCATCTATCTTCCAGCGGGAAGGAGGAACATCTGTAATACAATCTTTGCCAACTACAATATTTTTCCAGTATTCCACCAGGTTTTTCGCATCGGCAAAAATTGAGGCCATTCCAATTATGGCAACCGGCGTCTTTTGTAAATGATTATTTATTTTCCTCATTTTTTGAATTTCTCCACTTTTCTGCCCTTTAACAAAAAAGGCAACTATATCATTGCATACACTATTGTATAAAATAGAACTGCCTGATTTTGTCTGTCTAACCTCTTAAAAAACTGAACCTTTTAGGTTTCGACTATATTTTGCAAAGGGCATACCATTTTTTAATTTAAATAACTGTTGTTAAGTAATGGGTAAAAAGACTTTTGAAATAAGATAGTTGTATTCTCACATTTCTCACTTGACCGGTAAAAAATATGATCATAAAAAGAGGGCAAATTTCCGGGTGGCTTATTCCAGCCATGATTATTATTTTCCCCTTTAATCTTTGGCTGGTTATAGCCAACAATAGTAAAAGTTCAATTTTTTTGCAAAAGTAGATGTAGTTTTTTTAATATATGATGCTAGAAGTTAAGGCAGTGATTACAACTATCAGATGCAACAAATCAGTAGAAAAT
>CAZOKO010000028.1:0-27215 GCA_964580455.1 uncultured Thermodesulfobacteriota bacterium
TGGGAACTGTACGGGGGGTGCCGAGTAATCGGCATTCCTACCGTGAACCTTTTCTTAAATATCTTTTCTAAACTTTCCATTCGTTTCCTTAATTCTCAGCCTTTTTGTGATATCGGGTTTCCCTTTGATAAAGGGGGATTTAGAGGGATTCATGATTGGCAAACATTTGAGTCGTCAAAGACAGCCTGGTCAAATTCACCTTCACTCTTTGCTACAATGCACGAAACTGTGCAGTCTCCTGCCACATTTACCGCAGTTCTTGTCATATCCAAAAGGCGATCTACACCGATAATGAGGGCTATTCCTTCAACAGGAAGCCCTACCTGTTGAAGTACCATGGCGAGCATAATAAGCCCTGCACTTGGGACGGCTGCAGTGCCGATAGATGCGAGGGTGGCGGTGAGGATTACAGACAGATACTGAGCAAGGCTTAGATCAATGTTGTAAACCTGAGCAATGAAGACGGTGGCAACTCCCTGCATGATGGCAGTACCGTCCATGTTAATAGTGGCACCAAGTGGCAGGGTAAAAGAAGCAATAGTATTTCTTACACCCAGATGGCGTGTAGCAGTTTCCAGGGTAACTGGTAGTGTGGCGTTGCTGCTGGCGGTGCTAAAGGCAAATAGCATTACAGAACGCATTTTTTTAAAAAAGGTAATGGGGTTTAAGCCTGCAAGCAGTTTGAGCATAAGGGGATAGACCAGTGTGCAGTGCAGGATGAGAACAAATAGCACAAGCAGGAAGTAGGTAAATAAATTGCGTATGGTGTCAAATCCGAAAGTAGCAAATATCCTTGCTATCAGGCATAAAACCCCATAAGGGGCAATGTTTATTAAAATAATTACCAGCTTCATAATGATCTCATTGAGATCGTAAAAGAGGCTTGCAATACGTTCTCCCGGCTTGCCTGCAAGTGATATGGCAATGCCGAAGAGAATTGAGAAGACAATAATCTGTAACATGTTGCCTTCTGCCATTGCAGCGATGGGGTTGGCGGGGAAGATGTTAATAAGGACATCCTTCAGTGCAGGAGGCTCTTTCGGTATATATTCAACTGCCTGCAGATTTCCTCCTTCTCCCGGGCTAACAAGTACCGCAAATATAAGTGCAAGAGTGACGGCAAGAGCAGTAGTAACAAGGTAAAGCCCCAGAGATTTGATCCCAAGTCGGCCAAGTTTTGTGGTGTCATGAAGTGAACATGTGCCGCATACCAGGGATACAAAGACAAGAGGTACCACCAGCATTTTCAGGCTGGCGATAAAGATCTTACCAATAATATCGAATAATCCGTCGGTGATGTATAATTGAACAAAACAAGAGGTGGGAAACAGATATTTAATAGCTGTACCTATGATAATACCCAGAACCATAGCCAAAAGTATTCTTGCCGTCAGGTTCATTTTATGTTTCATGTCTTAAGTCTCACGAAAGAACATTTTTCATCAGCGTTTATCTGCGAAAATCTGCGTACTACTGATTTACAATCAAGGACTGGACAAATGCTTGGGGATTTGTGATTGAGGTATAACCAAGTTTGTTTAGAAATTGAACGTATTCAATTGCGTTGCTGAAATTAATTTGACTATCGAATTGGATATTTTTTAAAGCTATCTCTATGGTCTTCTTGTCCATTCCGGTATATTTGACTCCAATGTTTGCAGCATCTTCAAAATTGTTCTTAATGTAGTTAATCGATTTGATATGTGCTTTGAGCAGTGATTTTACTTTAGAAGGATTCTTTTCCATAAACTCTGTACTGACAATTAAGACACAACAGGGATGGTCCTGCCAGATTTCTTTTGAAAAAATCAATATTTTGCCAAAGCCCCTGGTTATGGCCATGGAAGGGTAGGGTTCCCACGCAATAAAAGCATTTATCTGTTTGCTGTTAAGGGTGCTTATCATTTCTGGTGGCTTAATGGTGATAATGGTGAGTGATTTGTCATCTAAGTCATGATTTAAAAGTGCCTTGCGTAACAGGAAATCTTGAATGGTAGAATGACCCGGGATGGCGACAATCTTTTTTTTAAGATCTGTTATATTTTTATAAAAGGCATCCTTTCTTACCACTATAGCTGAACCGTTTTTATTAACCTGAGCGATTACTTTTACCTGAGCTATTTTATTGGCAACGGCTACAGTAGCTGGAGAAAGACCAACATAACCGGCATCAAGGCTGCCTGCTGAAAAACCACTCATAAGCTCTGGTCCTGCCTTGAAAATGCCTGATACTTCTACTGTAACCCCTTCTTCTTTGTAGAATCCTTTATCTAATGCGACAAAGGCTGGCAGATGATGGAGATCACTCTGAAGATAGGCCAGTCGAACCACATCACTTTCTTTTTCGGTAGGACCGCAAGAAGGGAAAAATATGAGAAGAGAGAAAAATATTAATGCAAGTTTGCTTATTACTAATAATTTTGAGATCATAGGATGGTATAAAGATGATTGAAGAGATTCTGGATACTGGTTTCTGGATACTGGATAAAATATAGATGTTCGTACCCAGTGTCTAGCAACTAGCATCCAGTATCAAGTGTTTAATATCCTGCATTTTGTATCTTCCATCATACATCTCATATATCAGACATCACCAACCTCAGTTTTATCCTCAATAGCCATGACCACCAGATCGGTAATATCTCGCATGGTGAGTTTTGAGTCCAATGCCTGAATACCTACCTGTAATCCCTGATAACAGAAAGGACAAGCTGAAATAAGTTCAGTAGCTCCGGTTGCTTCAGCTTCTTTGATCCTGGTTTGAGAGATTTTGTTTTGTATATCAGGATAACCGGACTTTAAACCACCACCGGCGCCACAGCACCTGGAGTTTTCTCTTGTCCTTTCCATTTCTATCAACTCAACACCTGGGATCAGATTAAGAAGTTTTCTGGGAGCATCATAAAATGAACTATGTCTTCCCAAATGGCAGGGATCGTGATAAGTTACCTTCATCTTAACATCGTTTTTCAATTTCAACTTGCCTGATTCAATAAGGTCTATAATAAATTCCAATGTGTGTTTAACTTCAAAATTGAGCTTTCCAGTCTTGGGATAATCATGTTTGATGGTTTTAAAACAACCAGCGCAAGAAGTAATCATGGTTGTAAAACCCAAATCATTAAACTGTTTAATATTTTCTTTGGCAATGCGATCATATTCATTATCGCCCATTCGGAGAAGAACACTACCGCAACATTTCTCCTTTGTTCCAAGTGTACCAAAATCGACACCAGCAGCATCTAAGATTTTAACTGTGTTTATGGCAACCGGCTCAACATTGACATCATATGCACCTGTACATCCAACAAAATAGAGGACGTCTGCTTTTTTTCGTGTGATATCTTTAGGCTCACCCGCGATCTTCTTTTTCCGTTTAGCAACTTTTGCCCACCGGGTTCGTGAACTTCTTGGTTGTCCCCAGGGATTGTCATAGGATTTTACACTTTGAATGAGATTTTTCTGTGGTTCAAGAGGCCCATATCCTGCATCTACAAAAGATCTGCGTATTCCCTCCCACAGTTCAACGGTATCAATTTGAGATGGGCAGACAAAATGACACTGTCGGCAGGTACTGCATTCGTACAGGTCGGCAACAAACTTGTTCAGTTCTTCTGAAGTTACCCTCTTTATTCGGAAGAGTTTACCAAGCAAACTATCTGCCCTGAACAAACCATATTGAGAGGAAAGTAATTTTTTAAACCGTTTTGCTTTAGACCGCGGCGTTACCTCTTCTCGTTCATCCTCGTTATAGACAGGACACCACTGTACACATTCCCCGCAGCGGGAGCAGGCATCAAGTTCTATAATCTGACGCGGACTGAGGTTGTCCACCACGATTTTCCTGATGTTGGTAGATTCTTCAACTTTCTTTTCTACTTCCTCATTCATTTTCTGCCTTTCATTAGGTTTTTAAAAAATAATTATTCTTCCTCAATGTTTGCTTTGTCTGATGCTGTTGCGGCAATTGATATGGGGCAGGCAATGAAGTGGCGGATTTTACCAAAGGGTATATAGGCAACGAATGCAAGGGAAATAAACCCATGAAAAATCCAAAGATAGTAGTGGTAAACTGTCCAAGGGAGTTCAAACGGTCTCAACCATGATCCAATTATGTTTCCAAAAAAAGAGAATTTAATTATTGAACTTGGGGGCAAAGTAGCTAAGCGAAATCCTTCCAATAAGAAACCGCTCAGAATGATGAGAAAGATAAAGAATACTGCAGCAGTATCCTGAGCAAGATTTTCCATTTGAGCAGATTTCAGTATATATCTCCTTACTATTGCCAGCACTGTGCCGATCATAATAAGCACACCAAAAAGATCGAGCAGTAGATCCAGCGCCAAATGAAGTGGGGCCGGTTCGATAAAGTCAAGACCAATTGATAATTTCATTGAGATGAATGCCAAAAAGGCAATAAAAATAAATACAAAGCCCATTGAAATCCCAAGGAATACAGACCACCTGATAAAACTTGTTTTAAGTATCATCCTTCCCATGATTGCTTCAGTCAGTAAGGCTTTTACCACAGGGCCCCACTTCAACTTTCCACTTATGCTTTTACTTTTCCCCAGTCTCCATAATAGAATATTATTTGTCATTCCTACGAGAAATATGATTCCTGCAATTACCGTCATTCCCCATAATATCTTCCATTTGTAATTGTCCTCTGCTTCAAAATAATCCCCTCCTGGATAATAACGGTCCAAGTGGCACAGATCACAGTCTTGCTCAATGATTGCGCTGTAATCTTCTCGAGCAGATGTGTAATTACTAAGAAAAAGAAGGAGATTCATAACTAATAATATTGCTATTGCTATTTTCTTCACATTAATCCCTTTCACGATTTAGTTATAAAACCTGTTATTTTCTCTCACAGAGCTTAGTTTATTATTAAAATATATTGCAAAGAATTGTGCGCAACTATTTTTAATAGTTGCAAAAAGAGTGGATGCCTTATCTGTTGTATCAATTCCTTGATCCACTGCTCTTTTTATTTCTTTTAGCATTCGGGTAATTTCTTTAAAGGAATTTCTCAGGCTGATAAGTTCATTTATATCGGCCCTTCCAGATAGCTGCTCCAGATGGGGAAAGCGTGCCCAGACCATTTCCAGGAAAGTCCTTATCTTAAGTGGTTCATAAACCTTTTGCCCAATCAGCCAGGTTATGGGATTTCTCTCAAGCGAGAAGGTAACGATCCTGGAATTGCTCACTTGGGATTTGATGTCTCGCCAAAGAGTGTTAAGATTATTACATTCAGAAGTTTCAATGGATGGAATGGAAAAAGAACTGGTGACTTCACGCTCTCGTATTCCATAATAAATCATGTCAGCAATAAGTGTATTGGCTTTGAAATAGTGTGGATGTTCCAAATGAGGGCCTAAAAGGAAAAGATGTCCATCACCCAATTTATTAGTGATAACAGCCGACTTGCCAATAAGGGTGTTATATGCCAGTTGTTGATCAGTCATAAATAATGTTTGTTTGGTAAATCCTGTGTAACTTGCCAGTGTTTTTGCATTTACTGAGGGTAAAAATGAAGGGCCACCATAGATAGGTGCTACCAATTCCCCATTTTGTTGGTAAATAGCAGAATCTGTTAAGCTGATTTTTACTTCTTCTCTCACAGGGTGAAATACGTATTGACATCCGTAGGAGGTACAAAATTTTTCTGGTAGTGTAACTGGCTCAGGAAGAGATTTAGTAAGGTTGTTAATTTTTACCGCAGTAAAGTTGAACAGGTTTAACGGGGTAAGTGAAGATTTTAGAGGAAGATAGGCTCCCGCACAACTTCCTATATAGATGCCACCATCTTCTAAAAAAGATTTGATCTTATCAGCCCCTTCTTTATGTAGACTTTCAGCAATAGTGAAGGTATCACCACCTGATATTAACAAAACGTGTAAACTGTTTAGCCCACCGTTTTTAATGTCCTGTTCGTCTAAAAATTTAATGTCTAGAAATTCCAGCGCATCCAGTATTTCAACAAACCAGAGCCAGGAATGTGATGCACCACTACCATTGTAAATGCCTATTTTAGGGTAGAGAAGCTTTTTAAAACTACCGTTGATTTTTACAGGCTTACCCAGTGCACTGTTTGTATTGATAGTGAGGTAAGGTTCAAAGATGTCGTTTCTTGTGGCTTCGTTTTTAGTAAAAGACATATTGGAGAAACTATATTGATATAATGTTAGAATGATGTATGGTTAAGGTTTCATTTTAAAAAATCCCACCCCGACCTTCTTTTGCAAAGGTGGAGAGTAGACATTTGAATTCATTTAGTACAGAGCCTTTCAGCCAGTTGATAGGCTTCCTTCAAACTTTCATCTTTGTTTATTATATCCCCTTCATTTCTAACACCTGTTACCTGGAGTTTACCTGCTACATTCATCTGAAAGGTATTTCTAAGAACATGTTCTAAGACCTTGAAAGGAATGTCCGCGGTGGCTAAGTCCGGAGAGTCATGGAGAAGTGCCAGTACAACATTTTTCCCTTTACCTCGATTTTCTACCAAGACATTGTTTTCCAGATCAACGTGCATAAGAGGAATACAACGTTCAAAGAAGGCAGTCAGTTGAGAAGTGTAACTTGCCATATAGACAGGTGAAGCAAACAAAATAAGATCACTGGAGAGCATTTTAGATATGAGTTGGTGCATATCGTCATTCCAGCGAGTGCAATCATTGGGGTTAATCCAGCAATTCTTGTAACAGCCCTGGCAGAGATTAATGTTGCAGTCGTAGAGATATACTTTTTCTGTATCAGCACCCTTACTTTTTGCACCTTTCAGAAAATGTTCTGCAAGAATATTGCTATTCCCATTCTTACGAGGGCTTGCAACAAAGGCAATAACTTTCATGATAATCCCCATGAATTTGAAGTGAATTGTCTAGCTTAAATCATAATAAGCTCATTATTTTAACTAGTTAAATAACTATGCTGAAGCAATGCTTAAACAACTGGATAATGGGAAGATGAACAAAAGCATGTATGAAGTTAAAAATGAGTAAGGTGCATAAAGTTTTATAACCTTAGCTCACTTACGTTCACTTAAAACTTTATGCGCTTTATTAAAACTCTGGCAAATTCTTTAATGTGTCATAGGAGAAAACGGGACCATCTTTGCAGACATATAGATGTCCAACATTGCACCTGCCACATTTCCCAATGCCGCATTTCATCCTGTTTTCCATAGTGGTAAAGATTTGTTGATCAGAGAAACCCAATTCAAGAAGGTTTTTAATTACGATATTTATCATCACCACGGGCCCGCAGGTTATAGCGATTGTATTTTCAGGAGAGGGTTTGACCTCAAGAAGATTCGTGGGAACGAAGCCCACGAAGTGTGACCAGTCTTTCTCTGCTATGTCAATCGAAAGATGAACATTAACATCATCGCGTTTTTCTAATTCAAAGAGCTCATCCTTAAAGCAGAGATCGTTTGTCGTGCGGGCACCGCAGATAATATCCAGCTGTCCGAAATCCCCCCTATTGTCCAGGATATACTGTATGATAGGCCTTAGTGGCGCCTGCCCGATCCCTCCCCCAATGGTAAGTATGTTTTTGTCCTTCCAATCATTAATGGGAAATCCATTGCCATACGGTCCTCTTATGGAGAGGCTGTCACCTGCTTCACATGCATGAAGGGCCGAGGTGACCTTCCCCAATTTCATAATACTGAACTCGAGATACCCCTTTTGGGTTGGAGATGAAGCAATAGATATCATGCTCTCGCCTATTCCGAGGATACCTATGATAGCGCATTGTCCGGGCCTGTGATTGAAATCGTTGCCATTTTGCAGGGCAACTTTGAAGGTTTTAATTGGCCTTACTCCCAGAGCCTCTTCTCTTACATCTATTATTTTAGCTTTTTCAGGAATATAAGGGTTCTTCATTCTGCTTCCTTAATGGCTGAAAGATTTTCAATAAGATCTACATTGGCCGGACATAGAGCAATACATCTCCCACACCCTACACAACTTGCAACTCCAAAATTGTCGATATTAAATTTGAATTTATGGTAAATTCTGTTTTTTAATCTCTCGGCTCTGGTAGGTCTGGGATTATGACCGGAGGCATGTAAGGTATATTCGGGAAACATGCAGGAGTCCCAGATTCTAATGCGTCTGCCCTGTTTTGCGGTTGTCTCATCCTGCATATCGAAGCAATAACAGGTTGGACAGGAATACGTACAAATGCCGCATCCGATACATTTCGAAGCGAATTGCTTCCAGATGGTGTGCTCAGAAATAGTTGAAAGCTTTTCTGCTATGCCGTCAAGATTTATCTGCCTTTTAATTTTGCTTTCTGATGTTTTTGCAAGCTGTTCTTTTTGTTTGATGTCTTCTACTGACGCTTGTGTTGAGTGGGGTGAGGTTTTATCTATTATCTTCTTACCCTTTTCAGTTATGACTTCTATGTGAAATGAACCGTTTAGTTCTGTAAAAAGCAGGTCCAGGCCTTCTTTGGAGAAGGGGTTGCCTCCTATGGAGGTACAAAAACAGTTTGTGAAAGGTTCGATGCAGGCAATCCCAATCAATACGGCTTTGTTTCTTCTGTTAAGATAATATGGGTCCGGGAAATCACCTTCAAAGACAGGATCAAGAAGATTAAAACTTCGAGCATCACAGGGGCGTATTCCAAAAACAATGGTATCTTTTTCTTCTTTAGGGTCTTTTTCTACAGGCGTACCGTTCTTATCAAAAGTGAAGAACGTTTCTGTTTGAGGAAAAACCGCACTTTTAGATATGATTGCCTGGTGTTTCAAATCTAAAGAGATATTCTGAAAGTCCTTGACTATTACAAAGAGAGTAGAGGTATCCTTTTGTACAGGTGCCCAAACGTCGTATTCCTCAAGTGAGGCTAAAAAATTATTCAAATTTTCTTTTTGTAAAATGTAGGAGTCCATAAACTTATCGCATTTCAGGTATATAAGATTTTACCACAGAGCTCGCAGAGAAGAATAAATAAATTAAATTAAACTCTGCGATCTCAGCGTTTTCTGTGGTTATATGAGCTATAAGACAAAATCATCCGGATCTTCCAGGTTAAAGGTGTTTAAGAGGGGTTTTAATTCCGGATCTTTTCCTGCTTCATAGTCGAATAGTTCTTTGACATCCTTTTCCATTTTTCGGTTTAATTTCATCAGAGGGATATCCACAGGGCATACTCGCTCACACTCACCACAGCTGACGCACCTTCCTGCAAGATGGAAGGCACGGGTAACATGAAACATAAGATTTTCATTGGGATCAACCGAACGCCTGACCCATTGGGGTGTAAGTTTATCTAAGATACAGCCATCGCAATAGCAAAGAGGGCACGAATTTTTACAGGCATAGCATCTGATACAACGATCAAACTGATTCTGCCAGAATTCCCACTTTTCTTCAGGTGTTTTTTCTTCCAGTGATTGTATTTCATCATAATTGGCAGGGTGACCCTCCACCTCGTCTCCAACAAGTTTATTATAAGTAATAGGATTAGGATACTGACAAACTTTGCAGGTGTCAGCCAGCAGTTCCTCTTTAGGAACTTCATGAGATTGTTCATTAATGGTAATGATGTACTTGCCGTTTTCTTCTACTACTTCTGCGTTATCTAATACATCAGGGAAGCGTGCTTCTATTTTTTTTAAATCAATTACGCCATTACAGGGAATTCCTATGATATAGAGACTGTCACGTGAAATTCCTTTCTCTGCAATGATCTGGTTGAGTGCACGGGAATCACAACCTCTTACAAAAAGAGCCACCTTTTTCATCTTTGATTTTTTTTCTTCATTATCCTTGGGTGGTTTCCCTTCGATTGTAATATAATTGACCAGACTAAGGGAGCAGAGTGGAGAAAAAGTGAGACGATCTAATTCTTCCTTGGTTTCAATAAATACCGGGGAAATCCTGAATCCGTAACTTCCCTTCTGATAACCAATTAGATGTGTTACCTCTTTGCGACCAATCGCTCTTTTTGCTTCATCCCTAAGCTTTTGGATGTTCATAGAATTTCTCTTTTGAAGGATTTTAAATGACCTAACTTTTTAATCTCTTCTGTTACTTCTGCAATGACATCTGCAAACTTCTTTCCTTCTGAGGCTGAGACCCAGCTCATTCTTATTCTTAAAGGATTGATTCCGACATATTCTAGCAGATTTCTCATGAGAAGAAATCTCCTGCGGGCAAGATAGTTACCCTTAAGGTAGTGACACTCACCAGGATGGCAGCCCGATATAAGCACACCATCAGCACCCTGCCTCAGGGCCTGTAGAACAAAGAGAGGATTTACTCTTCCTGTACACATCACTCTAATCACCTTAACCGTGGGGGGATAGTGTGTACGGGTTGTACCGGTGAGATCCGCTCCAGCGTATGAACACCAGTTGCATAAAAAGGCTACAATGTTAGGTTCAAATTCACTCATAACACTCTCCCAGAGATGCTATCATAGAGAGCAACTGTTCATCAGTAAATGATTTCTGTTGAATAGCGCCAGATAAACAGGCTGCCGCACATGCACCACAACCTTTACAGAGTACCTCATTGACTGAGGCTACATCTACAGTTTTTCCGGCAATTTCAGTGGGTTTCAGTTCAATGGCATCGTAGGGACAGGCCTCTACGCAAAAGCCGCATCCACGGCAGAGAAGCTCGTTTACCTGGGCTACCTGAGCTTCAGTTTTGACCTTTCCCTGAGAAAGTGGAATGGAGGCTTTTGCTGCAGCAGCACTTGCCTGGGCAACAGTATCAGGAATATCCTTGGGGCCTTGACAGCAGCCAGCGAGAAAGATTCCGTCACTGGCAGTATCAACAGGACGCAACTTTGGATGAGCTTCTAATAAAAACTTATCTGCAGACTGTGATAATTTTAATAGATTATTGACTGTGTTACTGTCAGCTCTTGGAACCATCCCCACTGCTAAAACAACCAGATCTGTTTCTACTTCAACAAGCTGTCCCATCAGGGTATCTTCCGCTTTTACTACAAGCTTTTCTCCTCTTTTATAAACTTCTGAGACATTCCCACGTCGGTAGATGACACCTTCCTGTTTTACACGATCGTAGAACTCCTCGAATCCTTTGCCGAATGCTCTCACATCAATATAAAATACGGTTACTTTAGCATCCGGTATCTTATCCTTTATCAGGTGTGCCTGTTTTGCTGTGTACATGCAGCAGACTCTGGAGCAGTATTCGTTGCCAACGGTTTTATCTCTCGAGCCAACACAGTGGATAAAAACCACATTTTTAGGCTTTTTGCCATTAATCATAACGTCCCCTGTAGTGGGACCGGAAGCAGAAGATAACCTCTCAAACTCTAAACCTGTAATGACATTGGGATAAAAACCATATCCCAGTTCAGGTTTCAGGGTTGGATCAAAGGTGTCAAAGCCGGTGGCTACGACGATAGTTCCAACATCTACTTCCACAAATTGTTCTTTTTGTTTGAGGTCTATGGCACCTAATTCTTTACAAACAGGCTCACACTGCTTGCATTCTCTATTTAAAGTGTAACGGCAATAATCAGGATCAATTACAAAACAGGCTGGAACTGCCTGCGGAAAAGGAATGTAGAGACACTTGGTTTTTGAAAGATTCAGGTTAAAAGGATCGGGCATTTCAATAGGGCAATAAGAGATGCAATTACCACAACCATTGCATTTATATTCAATTATGTATCGAGGCTTCTTCTTAATAGTAACCTTAAAGTTACCTACATACCCCCCTACATCGGTGATTTCAGAGTAGGTGAGAAGCTCTATGTTGGGATGGTTGCCAACATCAGACATCTTGGGTGTAAGGATACAGGCTGAGCAGTCCAGCGTGGGAAAAGTTTTGTCAAGCTGCATCATATGACCACCGATACTTGGGTCTTTTTCAACCAGATAAACTTTAAATCCGGTATCGGCAATGTCCAGAGCCGTTTGAATGCCCGCAATCCCACCACCTAAAACCAGTGCTGTAGGTATTACATCAACCTCTTTTTCCTCTAAAGGTTCAAGCAGACTGGTTTTGGCTACAGTAGCTGCCAGTATGCTTTCTGCTTTTTTAGTTGCCTTGTTAATATCCTCATGTACCCAGCTGCAGTGTTCGCGTATATTGGCTATCTCCAGACAGTAAGGGTTGACTCCAGCACTCCTTAAAACCTTTCGAAAGGTAGGCTCATGCATGCGTGGTGAACAGGCAGCCACTACAATGCGGTTAAGATTGAACTCTTTAATATCGTTCCTTATCAGTTCCTGTCCTGGATCAGAACAGAGATAGATATAGTCTTTAGCAACTGAAACATGAGGCAGGGTTGATGCAAACTGTGTGAGTTTAGTAACATCAACAGTAGATTTAATATTTACGCCACAGTGACAGATATATACGCCAACTCTTATTTTTCCCATTTACTTTTTCCTAGTCAATAACCTGGGATAATATTTCTATGATATCAAGGACTTGAATTTTATCTTCCAGCTCGCCACTTTTTACTGCATCTTCTAATGTTAAAAGGCAGAAAGGACAAGCAGTTGCCAGAACCTCTGCACCACAATCAAGCGCCTCTTTGACTCGAATAGTAGCAGTACGTTCCATCGTTTCAAAGGCTTCTATCCACATCCTTCCTCCACCACCTTCACAGCACATGGACCTTTCTCTTGCCCTGTCCATTTCAACATAATTTAATGAAGGGATACTTTTGAGAATAGCCCTTGGCTCATCAAAAATCTGATTTTGCCTGCCCAAAAAGCAGGGGTCATGATAGGTAACGGTCTTTTCTAATTTTTTTGAGAAGGTCAGCTTTTTCTTCTTGATAAGATCAGGAATAATCTGGGTATAGTGTTTCACTTCGATATTAAGGTCTGCATACTCATTTTTGAATGTATTATAACAGTGGGGTGAGGTGGTTATAATCTGCTTTATGGGAAATTGATTAAACATCTCCATGTTCATCTCTTTCAGGGCGTCAAAAGACCAGATATCTCCCATTCGGCGTATCTCATTCCCGCAACAAACCTCATCATTACCTAGTGTTCCAAAGTTGATCCCTGCTCTTGAAAGTATTTTAGCTAACGCTTTGGTTAACTTTTGTAATCTGGGGTCAAAGGATGGAGTACAGCCCACATAGAAAAGTATTTCTGCATCTGCAATGCTCTTGATTTCCAGTCCTTCTGCCCACTCTGATCTCTTTTCCTGTCCAATGTTCCATGGATTCCCGCGAATTGAAATACTCTTTAAAACATCTCTTATTTTAGGGGGCACCTGACCATCTTCTACCAGAACACTGCGCATGCTGATAATGAGATCGGCAGGATTCACCTCTTTGGGACATCGTTTAACGCAGGTTGTGCAGGTTGAACAGTCCCATAACATCTCTTTCTTCTGGGCAATATCTTCCCCCTCAGAATTGAGGATTTCATATAGAAGCTTTCTGATGTTAAAATGGGGAGATATGACTGAGATGGGGCAACTCCCTGTGCATTTACCACATTGAATGCAGGGGAATAGAGGATCTCGTAGGATATAAGCTAGTCTTTCTGCTTCCTCTGACATAAACTTCTCGGTAATATTAGAATTTATTAGTCATACGTTATTCGGTTGCGCTGCCAGTTAATGTATAGGACGCAGATTAACGCAAATTAACGCAGAAAATATTTTTACTTGATTTACCTGCTTAAGAGACCTTAAGCTAATTTGATGGACTTCAGGCAGTTTCTTCTTCTTTTTCTTCGCCCACTTCCTCAAAGGTTAAAGCACCGCTTGTGCACCATTTAACACAGACCGGATCAGGGGGCTCACCACAGAGATCACATTTCAAAGGAACTTCTGTGCCAGGCTCGAAGAAAACATCTCTCTCGGGACAGGCAGAACGGCAAAGAATACATTTTCCATATTCTTTCCCACCTATTAAAGTGGCATAGCGAGAGGTACACTTTGCATCTGTGTATGGTCCTGCCAGAATAGGAATGTGGAGATCATTTTCCATATCCACATAAATCCTTATTCTGGAGAGGGCGGGATTAATATTATTTTCTTCAAAGTGCTGGAGCGAACAAGCAGTTTCGCAGTGCCGACAACCGGTACACTTCTCAAAATCTATCCTAATCTCTTTCATAACCTCCTCCTTAATTATTAAACTTTCCCACAGAGTTTTTTTCTGTATCCGCTGTGGTTGATATTTTAGTCTAATCCTAATTCCTTGAGCTTTTCGTCAGTTGGAACACCGTTTTCATCCCAACCTCTCAATTTGTAGTATTCGGGCAGCATTTCATCAAGTTTGCAAACGAGACCTTTGGCAGGACCTTCTGGCAAAGGCTCCTCTAATAATCTCTTTGGAAGCGTATCATCTTTTCCAGTGAGACCTGCTTTTTGATTGAATAATCTCTCAAGGTTCCATGTGCGTTCACCAATAAGTTTCATGCTTTCCATGGTATAACCAGCTCCGGTAGCTGGTTCCAGTTGTTGAAGGATTTCTTTTGTCCATAAGTTAACCAAAAGGAAAAGACAGATACCTGCATTGTCGAATATACAGGTGTCATCTTGAAGATCTTTGGTGAGTTGCGCTTTACCCTCAGTGGCAAAAGGATCAGTCTTAGGAATAATTTTTACGGCATCGCCAAGAATCTCTGAGATCATGGTATAACCTTTATTATGACATGCTCCTCTGGCTGCAGTGGCAAGGTTAAGGCCTATTCCCTGGCAAGCTCTGGGGTCGTAAGCAGGATTTTCCAGCTTTTTAACACCAACAAAGAGCTCAGGATGTCCATACTTATTGGTTAGATGGTATCCACCCTCAGCAACATCATCACCGAAACCTTTTCGGTAAGCGGTCATCTCTACTAATTTAACCATAGCTTCTGCGTCGCCAAATTTTAATGAAAAACCCACATCCTTTTCTGTAATATATCCTTTTTCAAACATCTCCATGGCAGCAGCGATAGTATTGCCAACCGAAATGGTGTCCATTCCCAGATCATTGCATAGGTTGTTACATTTGAGTATGGCTTGGATGCTTTCACAACCGCAGTCTGCACCAAAAACCCATGTTGTTTCAAAATCTGGCCTTTCTGCTCTGCCTGCGAAAGGACCCTCCTTAACATGGGTCATACCACCACAGGCCATAGGGCACGAGAAACAGGCTCTGTTTCTGACCAGGTGTTTTTCTGTTATCAGATGTGCATCAGTATTTTCTATTCCATCAAACACACCTGTCTGGTAGTTTCTGGTTGCAAGCATACCCACTTCATTATAAACATTTTGTATGCCTGAAGAACCGTTTGCGAAAAAGTTTTTGGTAAATGGTGTGTCTTTAACTTTATCCAAAAGGGAAGTTACGACTTCCTTAAAAGCTTTGGGGTCAGCCAGAGGGATGCTTTGATGTCCCCTGACTGCGATAGCTTTCAGGTTTTTTGACCCCATTACTGCACCTAGTCCTCCCCTTGCAGCTGCATTGTGTTTGTCAATAATAATGGCAGCAACTTTGACCAGGTTCTCACCTGCAGGTCCTATGCAGGCAACGTGAATTCCACTTTTCTTCCAGGATTCCTCAGCAAGCTCGGACTTGATCTGATCTTCTGTTTCATGCGCAGTTTTTCCCCAGAGATTTTCTGCTGATTTAAACTCAATCTTATCATCTTCGATCCATAGATAGACTGGATCAGGAGATTTTCCTTCGAGGATAATCATATCGTAACCGGCGTATTTCATTTCTGGTCCGAAAGCACCACCGGCATTGCCATTCCCTATATTGCCCAGGGGAGATTTAGTAACTACTACAAAACGACTGCTCCCAACAGCACCGGTTCCTGTCAGAGGACCAGTTCCGAAGATCATTTTGTTGTCAGGATCAAAGGCATCAATTTCAGGATCGATCTCATCATAGAGGATCTTGATAGCCAAACCGCGACCTCCTATATATTCCTTTGCCAGATCCTCATCCAGATCCTCTATTTCATAGCTTTGCTCTGTTAAATCAATTCTTAAAATTTTTCCCATCCAGCCATGCATTTGTTCTACCCCCTTTTATAAGTTTGTTGAAGTTTTACTGTGTTCAAACCTGTCAGTATTTATCTGTGTTCACCCCGTTAGAAATAGGAATGTCCCAGATGGTTTGTTTGTAGGATAGCATTTTCCTATTTTGATATGCCTGTATAGATGCTCTTTTAATATTTGTTTATACATTCCCGTAAATTTATAAGCATTTCTAAAGGGGTAAATCTGTGGCGATATAGTTATATAAAATCTTTCAAGTAAACCTTTCCCCATCCTTTAGGATTAACCCTTTCGAACTTTGCCCTCAATTCTTTATTGAGCAAAGGAGCTTTGGTAGCATCAATCCCCAGTTTGCCTCCTACTCTTAAAGGGGGTGCACCAGGGAGATCAGGCAGTGAAAGATCGTAGGGCAGCCCCAGCGTCCTATCAATATTTACCATGTCAGTTTGAGGATTCATCCTTACTCCAATTGAATAAAGGACATCTTCAGCATTATGAATATCCATGTCTTCATCTACAGCGATTGCAATTTTGGTAAAGATCAGATTAGGTGAGTAGAGAGCTGTCATCAAAACATCTCTTACCTGTTCCTCAACCTGGGGTGCCATTTTTATAATTACCATAAATAGGCCACCCCATGGCGGGATATGAATGTCGCGTACATCGATCCCTTTCCTTTTAAGCTGGTCATATAAACGTGCTTCTGTTGGCAAACAGAAGATTCTTTGATGGTCGGTATATGGTGTGGCATTTAAGTGCCGAAAGATGGCATCTTCTCTCATGGTAATGGTTTTAATATCGAGCGCAGGCTTTTTTGCAACTCCTGAGGTGTAGAGACCGTGAAATTCGCAGAAAGGCCCTTCGTCTTCCATAACGCCAGGAGAGATTTCTCCTTCTAAGACGATTTCCGCATGAGCAGGAACTGTGATATCTGAAGTTTCACACTTAACCATGTCTACTGTTTCACCCAGAAGAGAACCGGCCAGGTCATGTTCGCTGAAGGTATCATGGGGGCCAAAATAGTTAGTGGCTATCTCAAAGCAGGGGTGGTGACCGATTACTACAGCCATGGGAACAGGTTGTTTTCTCTCATGGTATTTCTGGATGATTCTTTTTGTATGTGGTGAGAAAATATGAACTGCTGCACGCTGGGGTCCCTTGATGTGAATCCGATGCATGGAAACATTCTGAGCACCTGTGTCAGGGTCCTTTACCACACACATTCCTGAGCCAATATAGAGACCACCATCTTTTGGAGTATGCAGGCAGAAAGGGATTTTACTGAGATCTGCGTCGGTTCCCTTTAAAATTTTACCTTTAACAGGACCGGTTTTTACCATGCGGGTTTTGCCCGGACCTTTTGAAAGCCTTTTAGCCAGTTCAGGGATGACTTGATCAGGAGTAGTTTTAAGGGCAATAGCCTGGGTTACGCGTGTTTTGACTAACAGGTCACAAATCTTCCAGTCAGGGTGACCTTTTATATTTTCAAAAAAAAGCGGTCGATCACTCTGGGAAACAAGATCTCCCAGTTGAGTTTCAGGATCAACTTCTTTTTTTATCTTAAGTATGTTTTTCTTGATTTCTCTTAAATACGTTCTCAAAGAGCTTGGCATATTTTCACCTCTTCAGTTTTTAGGTAATCATCAGATTGAGAAAATCTATTAAAAGGTGCCTGAATGAAAATAATAATAAAGATAATAGTCCTAAATGCCGGTGTTCATCGAGATGATAAACAGAGCAGGATGACACCGGCATTTTGTTGTAAACGAATGATACTAAACAAAGAGACTGACAACTACCAGGGGCAGAGACCTGCGTCTGCTGCTACTGAATTACCTGACATGATAGCACTATCATCACTGCACAGGAATAGTAGTGGTCCTACCAGATCTTCCGGCATTTCTCTTCGGTGAATGTTCTGATCTGCGATTAGTTTGTCTTCTACTCCTGGAATGTCTCCCAAAATACCCAGGGTAGCCTCATCCCATGTTCCACCTGGCATGAGTGAGTTGCACCTGATATTATTTGTGTTAAGGGTTGGATCTCCTGCCAGACATCGTGTGAATCCCATCATAGCAGCTTTGCCTGTTACATAGTGCAGGAGTGGTAATTTAGCCAGTATCCAGATAGTTGAACCTATATTGACGATATTGCCGCTTTTCTGTTTAACCATCTGAGGTAATACAGCCTTACAACAGTTGAAAGTTCCTACGATATTTGTATCAATAACTTTCCTAAAAAGATCTACGGGTATATCCAGAACAGGTGTTAAGGTAAGTCCTCCAAAGATCGCTGCATTATTGATGAGAATATCGATTTTTCCAAACTTCTCGATTGTCTTTGCAGCCATCATTTTGGTGTCTTCTTCAGAGGTGATATCTACTTTGAGTGATAATACCTCTCCACCTGCTTTCTCAAGATCCTTGGTTACATTATCGAAGGGTTTTATATCGCTGATAGTAAGCTTTGCTCCTTCGTTAACCAGTGCCTTCGCAAAGGCTGTTCCGATACCACCGGCAACGCCGGTTAAAACAACAACTTTTCCTTTTAATTTGTCTCCCATTTGTTACCTCCTTTTGATTTGATATTGATATTTGTTAAATATTTTTGTTTTATCTGTTTGGGAAACCTGCAGCTGCTGCATCTTTAAGAATTTCACCCGGGCTTTCCTGCTGTAATCTGCCCAATCCAGCTAGTACTGAAGGCATCTTTTCCTGAATCTCACCAGCCACCTTGCCAATTTCTTCACCCAGCTCAGCAAAGAGGGTATAAGGGTGGATACTAGCCGGTAAAGTAGTATTAAGTTTGCTGAAAAGAAAGCTAATCTCTTCATTATTCAAGATAGTGCCCAGCAGGTAATTTCCCATGAGTTGATCGCGCTGGTATTTTGGATTGCTGTAGAAGGATTTGTCCCACCACTCAAGATAGCTCTTTATTCCTTCTTCGGTCGGGTTGTTGTTTTTAATGGCTTCTTTAACAGCCCTGGCTGCCAATGCACCAGAGAGAAGGGCACCGAAGTTTTCTGATTCCTGACACCAGCATGTATCGCCAACCAGGAGTACATTATCTTTATAAGGTTTCTCAAGGGTTGACCACATGTTTCCACAGGATGAGTTAACCAGTTCTAATTTTGCACCCTCAAACCATGAGCTTAACTTTGTTTCTTTTGTGAAATATTCTTTGAATTTGAGAAGGTCAACTCGGCAATCTACACAGATAAAAACCACAACGTTTTTGTTGTCATAGGGACGGGGACCTATGGCAGTAATAACACCTGCATTATCGTATCTGGCAACAGCATAGTATATAACTTCCGGGTCAGGTAATTTTAAATCCTCAGCATAGTATCCTAAAACAGTCATACTGGAATAGTACCCACGATCTTTATTAAACCCGAGTTGTTGAGTCATTTTGGAATTGGCACCATCTGCTGCGATAGCAAAAGTAGCAGTGAAATCATTTCCCTTATTGGTTGTCAATTTCACACCTTCGTTTGTTTTTGAAACACCAGTGACTACTGTACCAGTAATTACTTCTGCACCTGCTGCCTTTACCTGTTCTAATAGTGAAGCAAGGACTTTGCTTTTATCCAGAGCGACACATATTCTTCCTTTGTCACCAAGCTTCCTTTGTACTTTGGGATCACCAAATTTAAGAGTCTGCCCATCAATGGAATCGAGCTCGAAACCATAAACGTTTCTATAAGGACTGCCGCTTTTAAAGGAAACATCGTTTTTTACGAATTTTATAACACCAGTTTCTGGATCAAGATTAACAATCTCTTCAAGATACCCTTCACCTTCTGCCATGGGGAGTAGTGTTTGGCAGTCAACACGGTTCGGTTTACTAATATCATTCTTCATTTCTATGAGGACAGTTTTAAGGCCCAATTCACCGGCAGTTTTGGCTGCCATCAGACCTGAATATCCTCCTCCTACTATGACTAGATCATACTGATTTGCCATTTCTTTACCTCCTTAATAAGGATTTATTTTTATTTAATACAGTTTACTGGACATGCTTTGATACAGATTCCACAGTCGTCGCATTTATCATTGACTGTGGCTTTGTCATTGTCATTCAGCGACAGTGCGCAGACAGGGCATAGCTGGACACACCCGCCGCATCCTGTGCAAAGTTTGGTACCGATTGTAACCATTTTATTTCTCCTTTTTTGGGTGTTGTTTAATAAGAACCACTTTTTAAACAATTACTTTAAATAACCTTCGTAACACCTCCTTTCCTGAAGTGATTTATCTTATACATTCTAAGATTTATTGATACTTTTTAGAAGCGTTTCCATGTTGAACGTGTGTTGTTCAATGAGATCAAAATCACAATCTACTGCAAAAAAGGTTGAGAACACTCCATGAGAAAGGAAATATATAAGCCGGGCAATTCTTTCTGCGTCAGTGTTTTCAAATTCGCCAATTGATATACCATCTTCGATAATTTGGCTGAAGGTTTTAACAGAGTTTTTGTAGAAAGAGGTCATTTCTTTCCTAATGTCTTTCTCCCTTGCACCCATGGAGCTGAACTCCATGCAAAATTTAAAGAAGTCTTCATTCTCTTTTAGGATTAGCCCCCATTTTTGTATAAGTATCCTTATGCGTTTTTCCGGGTCATTTTCCTCTTGTATGTAGGACTTTAGTTGTTCAATATATCTATTTAGCCTGAATTTGAATAGTTTAAGGAATAACTCATCTTTAGACTTAAAATGATAATAGATACCGCCCTTACTAATTTTGCCTTTAATGGCAATATCGTCAATGGAGGTTTTATGATATCCCTTTTCGTTAAAACATAGGAGTGCGGCTTCGAGAATCTTTTCTTTGCGTTTGACTGAATTTCCATTATTTGTATGCATTTAGCAACCATATACGTCTCAGAATATCTGTAACGCATTAATAATACATATCATTTATTGACATTCATTATTTTACTGTTTAAAATTTATATATTGGATTCTATACTGACTAGTCGGTAAACAGATAACTCAAAATAAAAATTTTGTCAAGAAAAAAATAAAAAATTTTTTTGGAAGAATTAATACAGATATTCTTTAGATATTACAATAAGTTAAGTGTTTATATTTTTAGACTTGAGTAGTACTGTACAGCTCATATTTGAGTTTGTGATAATTCTTTGAGTTGATAGATAAAAGCATTGTTCTACTTTTATAAGATTCCTCTTATAAAATAGGATAATGTCCCGTTGAGACCATGCGGCCTGTAGCTGCTATAAAGCCCAGAACGGCTGTTATAAACCCTATAATGGATAAAAGTGCAGTCTTGTAATCTCCCCACCATCGCACATATCTGCCGTGCAGGATAGTTGCGTAGATCAGCCAGGTCATTAATCCAAAAATCTGTGTGGGATCCCACTCCCAGTAACTTCCCCAGATAATCTTGGTGCGAAACATTCCTGCAACCATCTGAATTGTGAAAAAGATAAATCCAACAGCAATGGTCTTGTAGATGATGTCATCTAATATAGCAACAGAAGGAAAAAACCCAAGAAAACCCTTTGCTGAGGTATTTTTAGATTTCCCTCTTTCTTTAAAGAGAAAAACGATACTTGCACCGAAAGATAGGGTGAATGCGGCATAGGCCAAAAAGCAGGGGATAACATGGTAATTGTAGAAGTTTCCCTGCAGCACCTCGGGAACCGGTGAAATGCTGTTATCTACAGCAGAAAACATTGAAGCATAAACCATCGTAATAGCTGCCACTGGCAAAACAAAACCACCAACGGCTTTGTTCTTAAATATAACCTCCAAAATAAGATAGCCCCCAACTATAGCCCAGGAAATAAAAATTAGTGACTCGTAAAGAGTAACAACATGAAAGTGTCCGAAACCCATCCTGTAAGTTTCTATCCAGCGCATTAAAAAGGCGGCAGTATGTAGAAGGAAAGCAATCAAGGTTAAAAGACTTGCTGCTTTCTCTATCTTCTGGATTTTCAGAAAAAGATTGCTGAAATAGAGGGCAGAACAAAAAATGTATAAGATAGACACGATGTTTAAAATATTTTGATTAATCATAGTAATCAAATCTCCTTCGATCAGATATTATCAACATTCTTAGCAAGGGTACCTGTCATTGCGAGGAATATGATTCCTTTCTAATTGACGTAACATCAAAGACCTCCTGTCATTGCGAGGAGCTTTAGCGACGAAGCAATCCCATCAAAAATGCAATCTGATTTCATTTGGGAAACGTTTCCTTCATACTTTTTGCAATATCCTTAAACTTCTCCTCAAAAGCACCCTGATTTTTAGTGGTAGAGCCTGCTAAAGCAATCGTGTTTCCACCTTCTTCCTGATTAAATCTAAGCCAAAGCCTTTGATGAGGTATAAAAAAGACAATACCAAAACCAATAAGCATGCAGAAAGTTGCATACCAGATCAGTTCTTTGCCCGGATCTTTGATGACCTTCAAACTAATTGCTTCCTTCTGTATAACCTCAAGCAGGCTGAACTGGTAATCTTTTAATCTCTTATCAGAAAAACTTACAGGAGTATTAGAAACCAGGAGGCGGGAAGGGGAAAGACTGCTTCTCAATTGCAGGGTATTAGCCCTAGACTTGATTTTCCATGCGGTGATGATGATGTCAGTGTCTTTAAGGCTAAATCGCTCCCCATTTTTAACCTGAAAGAAGTTCGTTTCATCATCTTTTGAAACCACTTTAATCTTTGCATATTTTATTTTTCTAACGTTATGACCCTGATAGATTTCGATGCCACCGTATTTCAGAGGATGAGAAAAATCGAGCACCTGAGTTTTTACCTTTTCTCCATCGTTTAAATTTTTAAGTGTGCTTTGATGACCTTTGACTTTAGAAGTTCCTTGATAATAGATGGTTTTAATATCCTCGCATAAGAGTGAAAAATCCAGAGTCTTTTTTACACCTTTGCTATCTTGAACCACCAGGGGATCGAGCAACTGGTCTTTCGTCATTTTAAAGTTGTATTCATACCCGGAAGCAGAAAGCATCACCCCCAAAACAATCAATAAAATACTTACATGAGCAAGATAAAACCCCAGGTGAGTGTATCTCCCTTTTTCGGCATAAAGATTGATTTGACCACTTTCCTTTTTCACAAAAATGGTTTTTTTAAAATGATTAGTGATTAAGGATGATAACTTTTCACTTGATTCAATTGATTCTTCTACCTTGATTCTTTCAAAAAGTGGTAGGGAATCGATTTCATTCTCTTTAAGTTCTCTCGAAGAATATTTAAGGAGCTTGATGGTTTTGGGCAATCTCTTTATCGAGCAGGCAAGGAGGTTGATGCAAAATAAGATTAGCAATACGTTAAACCATTGTGAGTGGTAGAGATCTGTTGATGCGATGGTTTTAAGCCAGTTCAATTGTTTAAAAGAATCGATCAACTTCTCACTTGCTAACTGGATAATGATAAGGAGAGAAATGGCAGTCAGGAGAAAGATTGCAAGGTTCATGGAAGCTAAATATTTAAAAAGACTATTCAATATATTTTTCATCTTGCTGATATTGTTGCTATAATTAATTATAAAAGAAAAATGTCATTGTGATGGAGAATAAACTTCTCTCGTCATCGTGCTCTTCGTGAGCTTCGTGGTTAGGTGTTATTTATTTTTTTATAAAAACCCGTATCGGCGAGTGCCTCTTGGTTTGCCGGTCTCATAATCATAGTGAGCAAGAATACTAAGTTTTTTAAGTCAGAATAGCATGAAGGAACATACCCTACATTTTTTCTTCGTGCACCTGGTTAAATTTCTCTATAAAAAAGCCCCTCAGTATTTTACCCGGTTAGAAAGCTACTACCTAAGTGGTAGTCAAAACTTCACCTCGTCAAATATAAATATCCAACGGTGCAAGCCTTAGCAACTCTCTAACAGGGTTCCCCAAGGGGCTAAATGCAATGTAGATAATTTATCCTAAATTTATGAAGAAAAACCTAAAATCAACTCCTCTTTAATCAATATTCACATGAAAACTCACAAGCAGGACACATTGTTCTACCAGAATCTTGATTGAAAATAATAAGATCACTTCCATCCACATCTCCGTCACAGTCAAAGTCACCATAGCAAGGAAGTTCAGGAGGAGGATTAGCACAATCATTTCTCCAATGCGTCAATAATTCTTCATCACTTCCATCAACATCCCCATCATCGTCAAAGTCTCCTTCACATTCACAGACGTCTACGCACCCGTTACCACCTGAGGGATAGGTATCTTCCTGGTCCAGGCTACAAAACCCTTCACATCCACAATCACCATCACTCATGCAAGGATCCCCTATATTACCTGCTGTACAAGTACCCTTAAGTGGCCCATTTGGATGATATGGGCAGTTATCAACATCATCGGGAACTCCGTCATTGTCATCATCAGGGTCACAGCTATCACCTATGCCATCTTCGTCATTATCTTTTTGATCTGGATTTGCAACATAGGGACAATTGTCATCGTCATCGGGGATGCCATCATCATCTGCATCGTGATCGTAATGGAGAATGATATTTTCAGACCCATAACCCACGGCAAATACATCACTTCCCGAACTGCCCCAGACAGCAGATAGAATTTGTGATGTCCCACTATCCATTTCAGACCAAACATTGCCGTCATAGTGGTAGATGATACCTGGGTCACCCACTACAAAGACATCTGTTCCAGAACTGCCTGAGATACTAGAGAAACTTCCTCCTTCCCATTTGTTAACTTTAGACCAGGTGCTGCCATCATGTTAGCAGTTACTACGTTAGTTCCTCCCTGCAAATACATCACTTCCCGAACTGCCCCAGACATCCCGAAGCTGATTTGATGTTCCTAAGTCCATTTCAGACCAGGTGCTGCCATTGTAGTGGAGGATGGTGCCGCCATCTCTAACCACGACAAATACGTCATTCCACGAACTGCCCCAGATACCCATGAGTCTTTCTCCAGTCCCACCACGCATGAGGGACCAGGTGTATTCTGGGTTACCATCGTAGTGGAGGATGGTACCGTCGTAACCAACTGCAAAGACATCAGTTCCTGAACTGCCCCATACATCACCGAGATTTACCGTCGTTCCACTGTCCATTTCAAACCATGTGTTACCATCACCATCATAATGGAGAATAGTGCCAGCTCCACCCACAGCAAAGACATCAGTTCCTGAACTGCCCCATACACCACCGAGATTTACCGTCGTTCCACTTGTCATGTAAGACCAGGTGCTGCCATTGTAATGGAGGATGGCACCATCTCGACCAACAGCAAAGACATCAGTTCCTGAACTGCCCCAGATACCCCCGAGGGCTGCCGTCGTGTCAGTAATCTGCCAGTTACTACCTGGTTCATTATTAACTTTAACAACTCTTCTATCAGTAAATTCATTATTTTCCAAATCAGTTACAACCAGCTTTATTGTGTATTGTCCGTCAGAATATATTGTAGCATCCCAACTTTCCAATATACTGTTGCTTATTTGACTATATGAAGTTGTTCCAACTTGTGTCCAACTTGTAGGAGCGTATCCCTTCCCAAAAAATACCTCAAACTTCTGAAAGGCTGTGCCTGATGCTGTGCCTGTTATATTTATAGTTCCTGCGATTTCTTCATTATCTAATGAGGGTGTATCGATTTTCGCAACACAAACTGAACTTATTCCTAAGGCATTGTCTGCGTTTATCCTTCCATAACCCGAATGTGTATCCCAGCCTGGACTATCTACATCATCGGCAGAGACTCTCAGAACCTGCCTTACCTCCTCATTGGAAAAATTAGGATTTTGTGAAAGGATTAATGCCGCAACTCCACTGACGTGAGGAGCAGCCATTGAGGTTCCCCCCAGCAATAAATATTCGGCATCTATAATATCCTGTGGGTAGTTTTCATAGTATGAACCTTCGGCTAATAATGAGAGAACATTGTAAGTTCTCTCTAGACCCCCACCCGGTGCTGCTATATCTATCTTTCCAAAATTGGAAAAATAGCATTGTTCATCGTTTTGATCAAATGCAGCAACAGTAATAACATTAGATAGATTACTAGGACAATACCATAATGCATTGTCCCAAGAATTTCCAGCTGCGAATACTACCACACACCCTTGAGAATGGGCATAGTTAACTGCATCCTCTATTACTTGAATAGTTAGTTGCCTTCCAAGAGAAGTCCATGAATTATTTATCACATCTGCACCATTATCAGTAGCATAGGAAAAACAGTTGGCCATTTCAGAAAATTCACCATACCCTTCATCATCTAAACCTTTTATAGCCATCACCTTTGCTTCATAAACAATACCGATAATACCTCTATTGTTATTACCCATTGCAGCAATGGTTCCCGCAACATGAGTTCCATGACCATGGCCATCTTTGGGATCGTTGTCATTGAGAGCAAAATTCCAACCTCTTATATCATCCACATAACCATTCTCATCATCATCTTCACCATTATCAGGGATTTCTCCTGAGTTTATCCACACATTATCAGCGATATCTGTATGGGTGTAGTCTATTCCTGTATCTACTACAGCTACAACTATGTCTTCCCCTTTTGGGTAGTCAGGCATATTCCATACCTCTTCCATCCCGATTTTCTTTAGACACCACATATCCTCGTAATCCTGTCCCCAGGCACCAGTAGACCAGGTACCAACCTGGTCTGGATCAACGTAGGTATCATTAGGCAAGGCGTTAATTTCAGCAATATAGTTTGGTTCTGCATATTCAACATTGGGGTCTTGTTTGTATTCCTTACAGATTGCTTTTATATCTGCAAAATTATCTGCTTTGATTAAATAGATATTGTGCAGATTTGGAAGTTTATCTTCCCTGAAGTCTTTAGTGTTTCTTTTAGAATGTTTTTCCCTTGTATTTCTTGCATGGTCTAAGAATTCACTTCGATTTTTTATATCTCCTAATCCTTTTATAACCCTTTCCATCTTTTTGACTTTGTGTTTGATCATTAATCGTTCCAGGTTGGCTGTCTTAACTAAATCCTTGAAAGTATTTCTACCTTTTGCAACATCAAAGGCTAACTCTGAGATATCCTCTTTAAACTTGACAATTATTTCACCTGGAACATATTTGGCATGAACAACTTCGCCTAAGCCATCTTCTAATCCTGATTTAGTTAAATTGTCACTTTTAGCACTGTCTTCGACAACTGCCCGTGTATTGGGATAGACAATGAAAGCAAATGCAGCAATAATAAAACCAATAAATATTGTTTTTGATAGTTTTTTGTTCATTTTATAAAAAA
>CAZOKO010000029.1:0-27204 GCA_964580455.1 uncultured Thermodesulfobacteriota bacterium
CTAGTGGTACTCTTACAAGAAAGGGCCTTCATCTGCCCACCTGAAGAAGCTTATATAACAGAAATCTTCCTCAACGAAGATGGCAACATAATTATTCTTGAAAGAGAATTCAATGTCATAGTAAAAGCAGTTGATAAGGCTCAGAAAGATTTTAAGATAGATACAGTTTCTCCTAATCTTCCTGAATATTATACCTACATGCTATATCTTGGCTGGCTTCTCGCAAGGCAAAACACAACTGATGGACTATTTTATGACTACCTACCCAATTCCCTTTTCCCCCTCTTTTCCCTTAAAGCCTTAGAAGATATAATTGATAGTGAACCAGCAATTACTAAAGCACTTAAGGGAATCCGTTCCTTGCAACAGCACCTACCCGAGGGTATCTACCAAGCTCCTGCCGATGGGGCTATTCCTGCTACCTTTTCTACCATCATGGCTCTCTTTGCAACACATCTCACACTGGAAAACCCAGTTATCAAAAAGGGAGTGGATTTCCTCTGGAGCAAACAGAACAGCAGATATGGTGACTGGGTCTATCAGATGATGATTCCGGTAATACCCGGGGGGTGGGGATTCAGCCTCAATTCTGAAAACTTCCCTGACACGGATGATACCGCTACAACCCTATTTATATTGAAGACCATCTATGGTGATAGATGGATAGAGCGGTGGTGGGATTTCACCAGAGGGATACAATGGCTCCTGATCATGCAAAACCCTGATGGGGGGTGGGGAACCTGGGACCGGGAGGCAGGGCTGCTTACTGTCGAGATGAAGAAAGTCATGCCTACCATTGTTCTAAATGAGAGCGTAGTAGATCACACCACCCGTGTACTCATGGCGCTGAGCCTTTTTGGTTATACTGAAGACAATAGCCCTCAGGTAATAATAGCAAACAACTGGATAAAAAGCCAGCAGCTAGAGGACGGGAGCTGGTCAGGAACCTGGTTTATAAATTACATCTATCAGACGGCAAATGTATTAGGTGCCCTCTCCCTGGTCAAAGCAGAGATGAGCAATGAGTTTATCCAGAAGTCCTTACATTATATCCTTGATAAGCAGAGAGAAGATGGGGGATGGGGGGAGAGCCCTTCCTCTTTCGCAGCCAAAGGTTATGTTCCTCTGGGGTACAGCAGCCCTTCCCAAACAGCCTTGATCCTTTTCGGGCTATTCCAATTCTTAAGAGGGAGAAACTATCAGAACATCGATCTGCTGAGGGATCCCATTAATAAAGCTATAAACTTCATTCTCTCTACACAGGGAGAAGATGGACTATGGAACGACCCTACATATGTGGGAACGGTATTTCCCCAGGCTCAGTATGTTCGCTATCCTATCTTCCAGGAATCGAGCGTTCTTGGAATCCTTGGCATTTATTCACAAGACAAAGATTGGTTCAAATTTCTGTCAACTAAGAGGTAGCTAGCCTTTCGAGTTCTTAATCTTTGTGAATCACTCTATTCTTTGGAAAGAGTCAAACGAGACCCCCTTCACTTATCAGAATCCTTAATTCTTATCGTTGTCCTTATTTCCTTTTGCCTTTCGGCTAACAAGTTATTATATTGAACTGTGTAACTACCAAAATTCAATTATCTTGACAATCAATACTCCCCTACCGTAAGGGCCAATGGGGTCATTGGCCTAAACTGTTTTATTGGATACTGTAAGTTTCTTATAGTTAATTATGTCGAATCCAGCATCAAATCAAATCTTGATTGTATCCTTATTTATACAGCACCCTTATCAATGAGCATTTCAATAATTTCTGTGTGGCCACGCTGTGTTGCCCAGCTTAGAGCAGTCAAGCTGATTTTATCATCTTTCGCATTTATATCGGCACCCTTATCAATGAGCATTTTAGCAGTTTCTGTGTGGCCCATACCTGCTGCACGCATTAGAGCAGTCAAACCGTCAGCATTTTTCGCATTTACTTTTGGTCTAAATAAATCCAATAATCCCATAATTTTGTACTCCTAAAAAATAATTTTATTTGCAAAAAGAAGAGGTCATAAAAAAGCAATCTAAAAATGATAAATCATGGAGACCATCAATTTGTGTTGTATGGTATCGGCTTTGGCATCAGAGATGCCTCCAAGACTGCCACCGCATACATTGTGACCGTATCTCATCTGATATGCCCAGTCGAGCAGTATGTGTTTTTGAAGCATTATACCTGAACCCAGACTGAAACCAAAGAAATCATCCGGGTGCTTTTGAGAAGGCTGGGGATCATAGAACAAACCGGCACGTAAAGGAATGATGGTTTTCTCAAGCAACAAGAGATATTCACCACCAAGTCGGACCTGAGTAGTATCATGAACGTGCGAGTGTCTTCTGGGAACTCCGGTTATAGGAGAAGTATCGTGGTTGTCTTTGTCTTCCATGAAGAAACGAGACCAGTTGGTGCGATAGACATCAAAAGATATGGTCAAGATATCAGACAACCTGACAGCCATCCCCAGTCCATAAGACATGGGCATCTTAAGCTCACGGTGCTCTGAGAACTTCACACTACTTAACATAATACTGCCAATAGCGGGTTGATAAACCTTTTGCGTTTCCTGGTAACGATATTTAAGACTGGCATTAAACGGCGTTTTAAAAACAGCCCCTATTGTAATGGTTGGGTTGATATCCCAGAGGAATCCAAAGTTCATGTTGAAACCCTTAAAGTGAGAAAAGCTTTCCCTTCTCATTCTCTTGTTCCTGTAGGTAGTCCCTGTTACACCAATTCCAGAAAAAGATTCGTGGGTCTTTGCAGTCCAATCATTATTCCAGAAAAGTCTGTCTGTCCAAATATTAAAGGCTGCTCCTACTGAAAAGCGGGGGGTTATCTGAATAGCAAAAGCAGGGGAAAGAGCCTTAAGACTTCCCCTCTGTCTGAAGCGCACCTTATCTCTTATCTCATATTGTGGAAAGCCGGGTAACCTGCCGGTATTAATGACACGGAAATCCATATCCTTATGCATATCATAGAGCTTCTGGTAGTTTAAGGAGACAACCATATTTTTCGAAGCAATCTGGAAGGGATAGGCAAAACTGAAATAGTTTAGATCATAACGGGTAATCTCATTCATGCCGGAGGCTTCCGGGTGGGATTCAGAATCATAGTCGTCTCTTGAAATATCACAAGAACCCACAATAGAAAGCTCCGGGGTTTCTAACTGTATTAATCCCCCGGGATTCCAGGAAGCAGCCGTCGCATCATCTGCAATCGCAATAAATGCACCCCCCATCCCTACAGCTCTCGCACCAGAACCCACTGGATTGGGAGAAGAATTGATCTTGATATCTGTAATAATTTGAGGGTAGGTAACATCCTGGGATGAAAGAAAAAAGACTAAGACTGAAATGAAAAGCAGTAATTTTTTCATAAAGATGCTGTCGGTTGAGAGTCGTCAGCTAAGAGTTCTTCTATTTTAAACCCTACCTGAATATCATCATACTTTTCAATGATTCTGGCGTAAGCAAGGTCAGGCTCGACTGAGGTGATTTCTATTTTTCCGATTTCTCTACCTTTTGGAACAATCATCTTTCCTTTTACTTGAACCGGTTTCCCTTCTGCCAATACCTTCATTTTTATACCTGGTTTTACTCCATGGTCAGCCCCGATATCAAGGACGAGGTTTCTATTTTCAAGAGAAACGATTTTCCCTCTTAGAGGATAGTGACTTTTCAGTTTTCCCATGACGTCCTGTGCCATCTTTTTTGAAAATTCATCAATTCCCATTCCTTTTTCAACACTTTCCATAACAGTTATCTTGACGAACGTGGTCTCGGGCTCTATCAATCGCATGCTTACCTGCAGGTCATTTCCATAGCGGGTAATGGAACCGGTAGCAATGAGTCTGGCAGCAACTATTCTCCCCACCTTAAGAGCAAGCTCAGGGTCAGCGAGGTCAGAAGAACTCAGCTTTAGTTCTTCCAAAAGCTTGTCCAATAAAACCCTTTCCACAATATGAACTCTCCCCTCCTCCTGCAATCGGGAGGTTAACTTTAACATCAGATATTCATCTTCCCCATCACGAACGGAAGGAACCCCCCTCTTCTGGAAATTAAGAAAAGAGATTGTTATGGGTTTTGAACTCCACCCATCCTCCTCTGTACTTAAGCCCTTTTCCTTTCTCTCATTATAAGACTTGATGAGCTCATCTACTAATTTATCTATTTCCTGGTTTTTTTCTCTATCTTCTTCCAATTTTTTCTTATGTGTGGCCTCATCTAACAGTGTCAATGCCATTTGATTCTGAGGTTTAACCTCAAGGGCCTTTTTATACAATGAAACAGCTTCAGAAAGGTTACCTGACCTTTCAGTAAGTATCCCCTGGTTGGTGTATATCTCCGGTGAACCAGGATTGTAGATCGCTGCCTGGGCATACATAGACAACGCCTCTTCTCCCCTGTGCTGAAATGCATAGATTCTTCCCAGGCGGTTATATGCCTCTGCCCGCTGCCAGTGAGCCCCTTTAGACAATTGAGTTGCCCTTTCATATTCCAGGACCGCCTCATCAATTTTACCCTGATTTAAAAATATGTTTCCTTTAATAACACGGCTATAAAAATTCCCCCGGTTTGTTTTCAGTGCCTGCTCACACATGACCAGGGATTTTTCATATTCTCCAGATTTAAAACTCACCGCTGCTAATCCCTCAAAGCGTAAGGCATCTTCAGGTTTCATCCGGCTAAAACTTTCCCGTGCTTCCTCCAACCTGCCCTGATTAAGCTGCTGATAGGCAAGCCGGTAAGGTCCACTCCCTACTTCCCTCACCCCTACTTTACTTTTTTCCACTATTATTCCCATAACGAGAGAAATAATAAGGAGAAGTCCTATCCCCAATGCAATCCCTCTTTTTTTACGGAAAACATCAGGGAGCCATACATACCTTTCCTTTCTATGCTGCTCAACATACTGGGTGACAGGTCTCTTATATCCTGACACAACCTCCTCTTTACCCCAAACAACACGATAGACTTCAACAGACTCTTCTTTCCCCTTTACTTTAGTGGAGTTAAAATATTTGCAGATGATGTCGTCCGTCTGCTTTACTGCTTCATAGACAGTTTGAGAAATCAGGATCTGCCCTGGCTCAGCCAGAGATTCCATTCTGGCAGCCAGATTGACGACATCCCCAAAGATGTCCCGATTTTCAACAATTCCCCTCCCCCCATTTAATCCTATTCGTATCTGAATCTGATCCTGTACCTGATGTTTGGCATTGTGTGAAGAAAGTGTCTGTTGCATCTCAATAGCCGACTTCACACCATGAAGCGCATCCGGAAAAGAAGCCATGATGGAATCGCCGATTGTTTTAATGACAGTACCTTGATGATGCTTAATGATGGGAAACAGCAGTTCATTGTGCCTGAAAACCATACTTAAACCATTGATATCACCCCGAGTTTCAAAGTAAGCAGTAGAACCCTTAATGTCCGTAAACATAATGGTTACTTCCTTGGTGAATCTATCTCGCAGGAGCTCATCAATCTTCACTCGCTCCTTCAGCAAGGCTCTGATGTCTTCTTCCCTCTTATGGTCATTTGTCATAACATTCCTTAAGCCCTAAAAACCAGTAGTATCAGTAGTCATTTGTGATTCCAAACAGTTAATTGAAATAAAATGACTGTTGATCTAACTCAGCAAATATATGGATTGCTGAGCCTGTCCCGAGCCCCTTTGATGAGATTGCTTCGTCGCTAAAGCTCCTCGCAATGACAGGCTTACAACTTTCGTACCGAAAGTGAGGAATCTCACTCCTCGAAATGACAAACACTACTATTTATGTGATCAGGTAACACACTTAATATCTTTCACTTTCAACTGGATACTTTTTATCCCCTGCCAGGTATTGATCTGTGGAATAAAAGCTATTTTTATTTTGTTTCTTCCATTAAGAGAAGAATCGGCAGGAGCTTGAAGAAATGGAAGGGATTGTTCAGCCAGATTGAAGCCTATAGCATCATAGTATAAACTGTCTTCCTTGATCTTAAGTTTTAAATGTCCCTTGCCTACCTCCTTCGAACTATAGGAATCAAGTTCAAAGGAACTGAAGGTGGGTTCCGGATTACAATTACCAAAAGGTTCCAGTCTTGAAATCTCTTCTATTAATTGCTCTGAAACCTCTCTCAAACTCACCTCATTATCAATGTCAAGAGAAGGAATGAAATCTTCTTCAGACAATTTCTCAGATACTACCTTATTAAAAAGAGTCTGGAACTCTTCAAGTTTATCCAGCTCAATAGTGAGACCTGCAGCCGAATGATGACCGCCAAAGCTTTTGAGCAAATGTCCACATTCTTCCAATCCCTCATAAAGATGAAAAAATGCATGGCTTCTTGCCGAACCTTTTCCTATCTCTCTCTTTTCATCGCACGAGATAAGTATGGATGGCTTGCAGTATTTGTCAAGCAGTCGTGAAGCACAGATGCCGATCACACCGGAGTGCCACTTTGAAGAAGCAAGGACTATAGATGCTTTCTCCTTCAACTGAGGATCTGCCTCTATTAATGCACACATCTCTTTTGACATACGAGACTCTATCTGCTGACGATTTGTATTTTCCTGCTCCAAGAGTAGGGCTATTCTCCGCGCTTCCTGGTAATCGTCTGTGGTAAGAAGTATCACTGATCGTTTGGCTTGACTCAACCGCCCTGGTGCATTAATTCTGGGAGACAATCTGAATGCTATCAGATTAGAAGTAATCGTAGCAGACGATAGACCACAAACCTCTTTTAGAGCTTTTACCCCCATGCGATTTCCTTCCGTTAATTGAATTAAGCCATATTTAACCAGTATACGGTTTTCATCAATGAGCGGTACAACATCAGCAACAGTGCCCAGGGCAACAAGATCAAGGTATTCCTTCAAATTTGGTACAGTTTGCCCCTTAAAGAATCCACCTTCCCTGAGAGTTTTGCGAAGAGCCATAATCAAATTAAATACAACCCCTACACCAGCTAGTAAAGTAAACGGGAATCGACAATCTTTCTGGTGGGGATTCAGCATGGCATAAGCAGGGGGTAAAACACTTGGAACTTCGTGATGATCAGTTATGATTACATCCATTCCCTGCTGCTGAGCAAACCGAACCTGCTCAACATCTGAACTACCACAGTCAATGGTTATTATAAGACGTGCACCTTCTTCCTTTATTCTCTGTAACGCTTCTATATTTAAACCATACCCTTCTTCGACACGGCCCGGTATGAAGAAAGAAACCCTGGCCCCCAGTTTTTTCAGGAAGAGTAGAAGAAGAGAAGTGCCGGTTACTCCATCAACATCATAGTCTCCATAAAGTACAATCTCTTCCTGGCATTTAATGCCTTTAGAGATTCTTTCAACTGCCTTTTCCATATCCTTCATAAGAAAAGGGGAGTGAAGATCGCTCAATTTCGGTGAAAGAAAAATCTCTGCTTTTTCAAGTGTTGTGATATCGCGGCTGGCTAAAAGTTGAGATAACAGAGGTGAGATACCCAATTGGGGAGAGAGAAGCTGCTGAACCTCTGGATAACGTGGACGGAACATCCATTTCTTTTCATAGTGTTTCGTCATCGACATAGCAAGTTGCTTCTACTAAGTTTAAAATAGGTAGGGGTATTTCTCTTTAAGAATGAGAACAACAGAACAGATTAGGTCCATCAAAACGATACTGGATGCTGGATACTTGATAAAAACATCCTGTGACTTTAGTCACGCGAGGCGTTTAGATCAATTGCTATCTTATCAAAATGAAGTGTCAAGTCAAGGGAAGAAAAGGAACAAGTTTTTATTTGAGATTTTAGTGTAGTAATGGTAGATTAAGCTCCTTATTGAATCTTATTCTCACTACCACAACAGCTTTATCATAAGGTTAAAATGGCAAAGATTCACAAGAAAATCCTGGACACGATTAAAGACTGGTTAGGAGCTACAGCTATCTGGGTATGTTACCTAATCATCCCGCTCCTTCCACTAAAGGTATCATACACGATTGCCGGCACACTATCAAATGCATCACTAAAATATCTAAAAAAACAGAGGGGTACTATTTTGGGCAATATGGATGTGGCCTTTGGCAATCATTTAAGTAAAGAAGAAAAGGTTGAAATTGCCGGAGAAATGGTTGCCAACGTATTTAAAGGTTTCTTTGAGGGTTTTTACATAGCAAGTCGTTTCAGAAAAAAAGTTGATGGTATTTTCAGTATAGAAGGTAGAGAGCATCTGAATCAGGCACTCGCCCGCGGCAAGGGTGTTATCGCTTTAAGTGCACATTTTGGAAACTTTACATTGTTAGGAACCGTAATGGCAAGAGAGCAATATTTCTTCTATATGGTAATCCGAGATCCCAAAAGTAAACTCGTTGCAAAATTGTTTAGAAGGTTTAGAGACTCTGCGGGACAAAAATGGATTGCCACCCAACCGTCAAGGGCAAGCTTGAAAAAGATACTAAAATGCCTGAGGAATAATCAGATAGTCTGTCTAATTACGGATGAAAACAAGCGCCGTGGTGGAGTTAAAGTTGATTTCTTTGGTAAGAACAGTTCAACCGCCATGGGGCCGGCTGTATTATCTTTAAGGACGGGAGCAGCTATTGTTCCCATGTTCATCGTCCGGCAGAAAGATGACACTCATAAGATTATAATTGAACCTGCACTACATTTTAATCTAACGGGAGACCAGACAGAAGACATTCGTCATATAACCAGCGCTTTTACTGAACGAATTGAATTCTATATCAAGGCTTATCCTGCCCAATGGTTCTGGCTTAATCGTAGATGGAAGGGAATATCTAAAGGTGATAAACACTATTGAGATTAATCTGCAGGTTGTGATCTGACAATCTTTTGAGAAACCCTGTCAAGAATCCCATTAATGAAGGATCCAGATTTTTCCGAGCTAAACCTCTTGCCTAATTCAATAGCCTCATTCAGCACAACCTTAGTAGGAACATCCGGACAGAACATCAATTCGAAAATGGCTGAGCGCAGAATATTCCTGTCCACAAAGGTCATGCGTTTTAAACGCCAGTGTTCAGAATGTTTTTCAATGAGTGTGTCAATCTCTTCTTTATTCTGGCAGACTCCATTTACAATTTTCTGGGAAAATTCTTTTAATTCATCAGATGGTGCAAAGTTCTGCCAGAAGAGATTAAAATTCTCTTCTGCATCACCCTCACTCATCTCTATCTGGTAAAGAACCTGGAGGGCAAGTTCCCTCGATTTCTTCCTCTTCCCCAATACAAAATCTCCTTAACTTCCCATCTTCTCTGTTATTTAAGGGGATGAGTAATAGCAATTGTTACGTGTTGCGAGTTACGCGTTTAATAATTGCCCTTTTTTTCTTAACACGCAACTCGCAACACGTAACCCGCAACAACACAGTGCTTCCCTTCCTATCCAAAAAGAAACTCCCAAGCAAGCAATCAATCAAACCACCTTTAAAACATTAACCATCTCAATAGCTGACATTGCTGCATCCCACCCTTTATTGCCTGACTTGGTGCCTGCCCTCTCTATAGCCTGTTCAATGTTATCGGTAGTAAGTATTCCAAAGGAAACAGGGATACCAGAATCAAGAGTCACTTTAGCAATGCCTTTGGTAACCTCAGCACTGATATATTCGAAGTGGGGAGTAGCACCTCTAATCACCGCTCCTAAACAAATGATGGCATCATAGTTGCCCGAGTCAGCCAATTTTTTTGCCATCAGCGGTATCTCAAAGGATCCGGGGACTTTCACAACAGAAATATTCTTATCTTCTGCCCCATGCCGAGAAAGTGCATCCAAAGCCCCATCTAAAAGTCTCTTATTAATAAAATCATTAAAACGAGAGACCACAATTCCAAACTTCACCCCTTTTGCAGCCAATATGCCTTCTATTACCTTAGTCATATTCTCCTCCTTCTTAAAACCGGCGTTTTCAAACCACAACTTAATCAAAATTCAATATATGTCCCAGTTTTTTTTGTTTCGTTCTTAAATATCTTACATTCCTCCTGTTTGGCTCAATCTCAATGGAGACCCTATCACTGACGATGAGTCCATATCCTTCAAGACCAACAATCTTTTTAGGATTATTCGTCATCAAACGCATCTTTCGTATACCCAAATCACGAATGATTTGAGCCCCAACTCCATAGTCTCTGAGATCCGGCTCAAACCCCAGTGCCTCGTTGGCTTCAACTGTATCTTTTCCTTCATCCTGTAAAGCATATGCCTTCATCTTATTTAAAAAACCGATTCCTCGTCCTTCCTGGCGCATGTAAACAACTACCCCTCTCCCCTCTTCTTCTATCTTTGCCATGGCAGCATGCAATTGATCACCACAATCGCAACGCTCGGATCCTAAGGCATCTCCTGTAAGGCATTCTGAATGAACTCTTACCAATACCTCATCTTCCTCATTCCATTCCCCTTTGACCAAAGCAATGTGCTGATTATTATCGATTAGATTTTCATATATAATCGATTTAAATTCTCCACCATACATGGTGGGAATAACGGTGGTAACCACCCTGTTTACCAGGGATTCAAACTGAAGTCGATAAGTAATAAGATCCGCAACGGTTATAATTTTTAAGTCATGTTCTTTGGCAAACACTTTAAGATCCGGCATCCGTGCCATGGTTCCATCGTCGTTCATGATTTCACAAATGACACCTGCTGGTTTCAGTCCCGCCAAACGTGCCAGGTCCACCGATCCCTCTGTCTGTCCTGTTCTGCACAATACCCCTCCCTCTTTGGATCTTAATGGGAAGATATGGCCAGGGCGTGCTAAATCTTCAGGTTTAACATCATCGGCAATAGCGGTTAGAATAGTAATAGATCTGTCTTCTGCAGAAATGCCCGTGGTAGTCCCTTCTTTGGCATCTATTGAAATAGTAAAGGCTGTCTGAAAGGCAGAGGTATTATCTTCAACCATCAAAGGAATCTTAAGCTTTTCTACATGCTCCTCAGTTAAAGAAAGACAGATAAGACCTCTTCCATATTTTGCCATGAAATTGACTGCCTCTGGGGTAATCTTCTCTGCAGCCATAGTTAAATCACCTTCGTTTTCGCGGTCTTCATTATCGCAGAGAATAACCATTTTCCCATTTTTGATATCTTCAATAGCTTCCTTTATAGTACTTACTGGCATTTAATAACCTCCTTTGATTCAAAAGTAATGGTTTCTCGTCTACAGGTTGCGCTGTACATATTTTCAGAAAAAACCATGTTCAGATAAAAATTGAGCATCTACCTTTTTGGCTGGCTCTCTGGCCGCAAGTTTCTCAACATATTTCCCAATAATATCTGTTTCTACGTTTACCTCATCTCCTACCCTCCTGGATGCCAGGGTAGTATGAAAAACCGTATAGGGAATAACATTAACACTAAAGTGTTCACCATTTACCTCATTAACAGTAAGGCTAATGCCATCAACGGACACAGAACCTTTTTCAACCAGGTATTGAGTAATCCTTCGGCTGATCTGGAATGTCATCTTCTGGGAACTCCCCTCTGGTATTATGGCACTGATCTTTGCTACACCATCAATATGTCCTGTTACCAGATGACCCCCCAGACGTTCGTTTAATCTGAGTGCCCTTTCCAGATTAACTTTCTGGTTTGGCTTTTTACTGCTAAGAGTGGTTCTTCTGAAAGTTTCAGCCGATGCTTCAACACTAAAGTTTGGAGCCTGCATGTGAGTAATTGTAAGACAAACACCATCAACTGAAATACTGTCTCCCAGCTTAAGATCATCCAAAACAGAGGAATGGCTGATAGTGATGATGGCATCATCTCCCTTTCTTTCCACTTTCATAATAATACCAACTTCTTCTATCAATCCGGTAAACATCACTATCCCAAAATGTCTCGAAAAGCTTATTAAAGTTTATCCTTAAGATATCCCTCTACAAGAATATCCTCCCCAAATCTTCTCACCTCCACGTCTTGAACTCTAAGTGCCTGATCAATATATTCAACCCCTTCTCCTGCCGTTATCCCGTATGCAGAATGGCCACCCAAGATCTTGGGAGCATAGAAGAAAAGGATTTTATCCACAATGCCAGCCATTAAAGCCGAGGAGATGATCCCTGTTCCCCCCTCAATTAAGAGGCTGGTAACTCCCATTTCCCCCAGGGCTACCATCAACTTTCTAAGGTCAACCTTCCCACCCATGGAATCTAGATCAATTACCTCAGCCCCTGTTTTTTTTAGCTTGTCCTTTTTCCTTGCAGATGCCCCTTTTACAGTTGCAATGATAACTTGAGCTTTAGAACGGGGGTTAAATATCCTTGCCTTTGGCGAAATCCTCAAACTGCTGTCAGCAACTACTCTAATGGGGTCTTTCCCAATCTTTCCTTTCAATCTGGTTGTGAGCAGGGGATCGTCGGCTTGAATGGTTCCAATACCGACCATTATGGCATCAAGTTGATCTCTCAGTGTGTGCACCAGTCGGATAGATTTTTGACTAGTAATGCCTCGAGAATCTCCGCTCCTGGTCGCTATCTTACCATCAAGACTGGAAGCTACTTTAATAATAACAAAGGGAACCTTTTGTGTAATATACTTTATATAAATCTCATTTAACTTCCCGCACTCTTCTTCCAAAATCCCTATTTGGGTGATGATTCCTGCCGCTTTGAGTTTATCCACTCCTTTCCCTGAAACGAGTGGGTTAGGATCTTCAATCCCGATAATTACCTTTTTAATTCCACTCTCAATAATAGCATCAACACAGGGGGGGGTTCTTCCATAATGGCAACAGGGCTCTAAATTGACATATAATTCAGCATTCTTAGCCTTCTTTCCGGCTTTTTTTAGGGCATTGATTTCAGCATGGGGACTGCCAGCCTGTCGATGATAACCCAGTCCTACAATTTCTCCCCTTTTAACAACAACTGCACCCACCATGGGATTGGGACTTACTCTGCCTACTGCTTTTTTAGCCTGAGCAATAGCCAGCTTCATATATTTTTCAAACATCCATAGTCCCTTTACCTTTCTGTCCTTTTCTCCTAACCCTTTGCTCTCTTGTGCCCAACAACTCCTTAACTTCAGTCATAAACTCAGTTATATCCTTAAACTGACGATAAACCGAGGCAAATCTCACATAAGCAACCTCATCAAGCTGATGGAGTTCACGCATTACAATCTCTCCAATTTCAGTACAATTAATCTCTTTATCCCCTTTGTCCTGGAAGTACTGCTCAACCCGATCTACAAGATTGTCAATGGTATCCATACTTATGGGACGATTAGAACATGATTTCTGAACACCTGAAAGGATTTTACCTTTGTCAAAAATTTCTCTTCTGCTATCTTTTTTGATTACAACAGGTAGTATCTCTTCTACCTTTTCATGGGTGGTAAAACGCCTGTGGCATGCAATGCACTCTCTGCGTCGCCTCACTACAGTTCCATCTTTGCTCAATCGGGAATCGATAACTTTATTGTCCAAACCGGTGCAAAAGGGGCATTTCATCCTTTTTCTCCTCTTTAATTAACAGGTTAGCACACATCTTGAGGGGCATCCGTTAGTTATATCAACTGGAAAGTATTTATCAGTTATAAGCAAGGTGGGAAAACATCCTACTATTTTACATCTTTTTCAATTTTTGTCAACGTTATACCTGCTTCCCTGATCAGTTCCTCCGATAAATTATCAGGATACCCTTCCTCATAGAAAATCGTTTTTATTCCCGCATTTATAATCATCTTAATGCAAATACTACAGGGGAGATTTGTACAGAAAAGAATGGCATCTTTGATGGGAATACCATGAGTTGCTGCCTGCACAATGGCATTCTGCTCAGCATGCGAACCTCTACAAAGCTCATGTCTTTCACCAGAAGGAACTTTATTATTCTCCCTGAAGCAGCCGATATCGATGCAATGAGCAATACCAGATGGGGCACCATTATACCCCGTAGCTAAAACCCTCTTGTCTTTAACAAGAATGGCCCCCACCTGCCGTCTAATACAGGTAGAACGTTTAGCTACCAAATGGGTTATGTCCATAAAATATCTTTCCCAGCTTGGCCTTGACATGATCATATGCTACTGTTAAATAAGTATTGATAGAGCTTATGTGGCAGGAAATCTGGAATGAAGGGGATCTTTATATCAATATGGCTTTATAATTTAAAGAGTTGTTTTTCAAACACTGTGATCTTATCTAATCTTCTTTGATGCCTTCCCCCCTGAAACGGAGTTCCCAACCAGGTCTTTATAATCAATCTGGCTAATTTACTATTGATTCGACTTCCCGCTAAAACTAAAACATTGGCATCAATATGTTCGCGGCACTGCCTCGCTGTTTCAACATCGGCACAGAGAGCCGCTCTTACATGGGGAAACTTATTGGCTACAATTGACATCCCAATACCGGTACTGCAAATGAGAATACCGCGATCACATGAACCTTTTGATACTTTTTGAGCAACCAGAGAACCAAAATCGGGATAATCAACCGATTCTTCATTTGAGGGGCCTTTATCCTCAACAGTAAATCCCTCTTTACTCAAAAACTCCTTTAACTCTTCTTTTAAGCTAAAACCCCTGTGGTCACAGGCAATAGATATCTTCATTTGATTCGCATCACCCTGTAAATTCCTTGAAAATGAGGGTGGCATTAGTCCCCCCGAAACCAAAAGAATTAGACATGACAGTTCCTACCTTTGCTTCTCTGGCAGTATTGGGAACATAATCGAGGTCACACTCTGGATCAGGAGTATCATAATTGACGGTGGGTGGAATAACACCATGCTTTATGGCCAATGTGCTGTAAACCGCCTCTACCCCACCTGCCGCACCCAACAGGTGCCCTGTCATAGATTTAGTAGAACTGATGGCTAACTTTTTTGCATGGTCTTTAAAGACCTTCTTCATAGCCATCGTTTCAGACATATCATTAAGCGGAGTTGATGTACCGTGGGCATTGATATAATCGATTTCATCATAACTGATTCCAGCATCCTTTATGGCTATTTCCATACATTTGGATGCACCAATTCCATTGGGGGAAGGAGCTGAAATATGATAGGCATCTGCATTACATCCAAAACCAATAATCTCAGCATAAATCTCTGCCCTTCTCTTAAGTGCACATTCAAGCTCTTCCAGGATAAGAACACCAGCTCCCTCGGCAATGACAAATCCATCACGGTCTTTCTCAAAGGGACGGCTGGCTTTCTCCGGTGCATCATTTCGGGTAGAAAGCGCTCTCATTGAACAAAATCCACCAACGGCCAGCGGGGTAATAGTAGACTCCGCACCTCCGGCAATCATTGCATCTGCATCTCCACGCTGGATAATCCTGAATGCCTCACCTATAGAATGATTGCCAGTAGCACAGGCTGTCACTACACTACTATTGGGCCCTCTTGCTCCGAAATAGATGGAAATCTGACCGGGTGCAAGGTTGACAATAAGCATCGGGATAAAAAAAGGAGATATTCTCTTGGGACCATGTTTTTGTAAAATATCATAGTACTTTTCTATAGTGGATATTCCACCCAGCCCGGATCCTACCAGCACGCCAACCCGATCCGCATTACTTTCATCAATCTTCAACTGGGAATTCTTAATGGCCATCATCCCGGCGGCAAGGGCATAATGGATAAAAATATCCATCTTCTTAATCTCTTTTTTATCCAAAAAGTCTTCAGGATTAAATCCCTTCACCTCTCCAGAGATCTTACTCGTAAAATCACTGGCATCAAATCTGGTGATGGGCCCAATACCTGACTTGCCCTGGCAGACAGCTTCCCAGTTTTCCTCAACCCCAATACCTAAAGGGCTGACTATACCCACTCCTGTTATTACAACTCTTTTTTCCACAATTTCGCCCCTCATCTTATTTATAAAGAAGAGCTGATTAGCTTTCTAAAAGAAAAGTTTTTCAGCAGCAAAAGTTATTCTGCCTGGTGGTCTTTAATATAACTTATGGCATCTTGAACCGTTTGTATCTTCTCTGCATCTTCATCCGGAATCTCTCTTCCAAATTCCTCTTCCAAAACCATCACCAGTTCGACCAGATCGAGAGAATCAGCACCCAAATCATCCACGAAGGAGGCTGCAGGCACCACTTCATCTGCACTTACTCCCAATTGCTCTATTATAATATTTTTTACCTTCTCTTCAGCATTCATTTCCATCTCACCTCCCTTTTTAAACTGCTTATTTACATATACAGCCCACCATTTACTCCTATCACCTGGCCTGTGATATAGCTCGCCTCCTCTGAAGCTAAGAAGGATACCGCATTAGCTACGTCCTCAGGAGTGCCAAGCTTCTTTACCGGTATTTGCCTGATTAATTCTTCCCTCTCTCTCTCAGGTATCGCATCGGTCATGGCAGTTTCAATGAAACCAGGAGCAACTGCATTAACAGTTATCCCCCTGTCCGCATATTCTCTGGCAATCGATTTGGTAAATCCAATAACCCCTGCTTTGGAGGCTGAATAATTAGCCTGGCCGGCATTTCCCATAAGACCGGTAATAGAAGCAATATTAACAATTTTACCGCTCTTTTTACGCATCATCACTTTAATAGCAGCCCTTGTAACATTAAATGTCCCTTTAAGATTAACGGCCATTACCTGATCCCACTGTTCTTCTTTCATCCTGATAAGGACATTGTCTTTAGTAATACCTGCGTTATTAACTAAAATGTCTAAAGAACCAAAGTGCTCAACAGCCTCCTTAATGATTTTTTCTGCATCCTGCATGTTCGAGACATCTGACTTGAGGGCAAGGCACTTACCTCCTGCTTCCTCGATTTCTCTGGCAGCTTCTTTCGCCATTTCCAGATTGATATCACACAAGACAAGAGAAGCACCTTTTTGAACCAGATGCATCGCAATAACCTTGCCAATGCCCTGAGCAGCTCCTGTAACAACAGCAATCTTATTATCAAGTTTCATAAAATTGTTACCTTTAATTCAGTTGGGATATTTCCTTTAAGCCCTCGAGGTTCTCCATGTTTAAGGTTTTCACCTCCCTGGTAATCCTTCTCATCAGCCCTGTGAGCACTTTTCCCGGTCCTATCTCAATAACAGTCTTTATATTTTTGCTAACCATTTCCCTCATGGATTCTTCCCATCTTACAGGATGATTTACCTGTTTAACCAGAAGATCCTTAATCTTTCCTTTAGAGGGATAGGGTTGTGCGTCAGCGTTTGAGATTACGGGAGTGTGGATATCATAGACAGGTATATCTTGCAAGGCTTCTTTTAATTTTTCTGCTGCTGGCTTCATCAAGCTACAATGAAAGGGCGCACTCACCGCCAGTATTATTGCCTTCTTTGCTCCACGCTCCAGGGAAAGCTCAACAGCCCGCGATACTGCTTCGGCATGCCCTGAAATCACTATCTGCCAGGAGCTGTTAAAATTTGCCGGGGAAACTACTTCTCCCTGCGCAGCCTGCCTGCAGATATCTTCAACCTCAGCTGCTTCTAACCCTAAAATGGCTGCCATGGTGCCTTTCCCTGCAGGTACTGCCTCCTGCATGAACTTTCCTCTGAGACGAACAGTTCGTACTGCATCAGAAAAACTCATAGCCTGAGCAGCCGTTAAAGATGAGTATTCTCCCAAACTGTGGCCTGCCAGAAGAACCGGGTGAGTACCTGTTTCTGAAGATAATACCCTCAGGGCTGCAATACTCGCTGTCAGAATGGCCGGCTGGGTATTAGAGGTTAATTTTAGATTTTCTTCTGGTCCGTTAAAACAAAGGCTGGAAATACTAAAACCTAAAGCTTCGTCTGCTTCCCGAAAAGTTTCACGGGCGATTTTGAAATTATCCACCAGTTCTTTCCCCATTCCTACATGCTGGGAACCCTGTCCTGGAAAAATAAAAGCTACCTCTGACATCTTTTACTCCCACGAAAATAATATATGAAATTTATATAGGCGATTACTACTTTTTGCTGGCACCTTCCTTTATGAGATGCTGTCCTATAACATTTCGCTGGATTTGATTAGTACCTTCATAGATTTGGAGTATTTTGGCATCACGCATCATTTTTTCCGCCGGATAATCTCTCATATACCCATAGCCACCAAATATTTGAACTACATCGGTTGTCACCCGCATAGCTACATCAGTAGCAAACAATTTGCTCATGGATGAAACCTTGGACAAATCCTTCGAGTTGTTATCTGCAGTTCTGGCAGCAAGATATGTCAGTGCCCGTGCTGCTTCGACCTCTGTTGCCATATCAGCAATCATATGCTGAACAGCCTGATGAGCAATAATTGGCTTGCCAAAGGTCTTCCTCTCCCTGGCGTATTCAATAACAGCATCGAGAGCTCCCTGAGCCAGTCCCACCCCTTGAATAGCAATGCCGGGACGGGTCTGGTCAAACGTTTTCATAGTAACAATGAACCCCATACCCTCTCGAGCTATCATATTTTCCTTTGGAACACGGCAGTCCTCAAACACCAGTTCCCTGGTAGCAGAAGTTCTAATCCCCAGCTTTTTCTCCTTTTTCCCGAAGGTAAATCCCGGTGTATCTTTCTCAATGATAAAAGCACTGGCACCCCGTGGGCCTTTGGTCTTATCCGTTTTAGCAATAACTGAATAAATCTCAGCCTCTCCTCCATTAGTAATCCATTGCTTGACACCATTTATCACATACTCGTTACCATCTTTTACTGCTGCTGTGCGAATAGCCGCAGCATCACTGCCAGCACCTGATTCAGTCAAGCCAAAAGCTGCTATCTTTTTGCCCGAGGCGATTGGGGGAAGATACTTCTTCTTCTGCTCTTCGTTCCCGTAAAGCAGTATGGGATAGGCACCCAATCCACTGGCAGCAAAAGAGACGGAAACCCCTATACAGTACTTGCTGATTTCTTCAATTGCAAGACAATTCTCAAGGTTGCCAAATCCTAATCCACCATATTTCTCAGGGATATAGATTCCAAAAAGTCCGGCATCAGCAAGTATGTTCATAATTTCCCAGGGGAACTCCTCTTTTTCATCTAGCTCAGTTCGAGCAGGAAGCACCTTTTCTTTTGCAATCTTCCGGGTCAGTTCTACGATTTCCTTTTGCTCTTCTGTTAGGCCATATTCCATCAGGGCATTCTCCTATCTAAACAGAATAATTTCAGATAAACATCATTTTTAAATTTTTTACCATCTAACCAGGGCTGCCCCCCAGGTCAGTCCTGCACCAAAGGCATTAAAAATCAATAGGTCGCCCTCTTTAATCCTCCCTTCTCTATTGGCTTCATCAAGTGCAATAGGAATGGAGGCGGATGAGGTGTTACCATATTTGTGAATATTGACATAAACTTTTTCCTCAGGCAGGTCTAATCGTTTCGCTATGGCTTGGATGATTCTCAAGTTGGCTTGATGGGGTATGAGGAGATCAATTTCACTATTTTTGATATTATTAAAGGCCAGTGTTTCCAGAACAGATTCTTCCAGTGATTTAACAGCAATCTTAAAAAGTTTATTGCCGTCCATCTTGAGGTAGTGTAATCTGTTATCAATACTTTCATAGGTAGCAGGGATAGCAGTCCCTCCTCCCGGTTGATAGAGCAGGTTTGCATAGCTTCCGTCAGAATGAAGGTGTGTGGATATAACACCCCTCTCTCCTTCTTCTCTTACTAATACCGCCACACCCGCACCATCTCCCAGTAACACACAGGTTCTTCTATCCTGGTAATCGGCTATCTTCGACATATTCTCGGCCCCAATTACCAGAACTTTCTGGTAACTACCCGTCTTAATAAAATTGTCTGCAATAGAGAGTGCATAAATGAAGCCTGTACAACCAGCGAAGACATCAAAGGCAACCGCCTTTTTTGCACCTATCTTATCTTGCACCAAACACGCGACAGAGGGAAAAATCATATCAGGGGTGATTGTACCTACAATGATTAGATCCAATTCTTCCGGTGAGATTCCTGCCATCTCCAGGGCCCTTTGCGAAGCACAGGCTGCAAGGGTAGAAGAAGCCTCTCCATTGCAGGTAATCCTTCTCTCCTTAATACCAGTGCGTGTAGTAATCCACTCATCACTGGTATCAACCATACCTTCCAAGTCCTGGTTGGTCAGCACTTTTTCAGGTACATATGAACCTGTACCAACAATCCTGGCTCTCATCATAGCTCTGCCTTTTAAAAATGCTAATTGTTAAAATACTTGGTTACTCTTCTTTTATTTTTATCACTTCTCGGCTTTTATAGGTTCCACAATGGGGACAAACATGATGGGGCAGTTTTGGCTCACTACACTGCGGACAGGTGGTTAAGTTAACCGGTGACAGGCAATCATGGGTGCGCCGTTTCCTTTTTCTCGATTTTGAAAGCCTCCTTTTTGGTAAAGCCATAACGGTTCCTCTCTCCTGATAGGATTATTGTTTTAGGGAAAGTTTCTTAAGAATTTCAAACTTAGAGCCAGCTACCTCTTCCTTATCACACTGGCATAAACTGTGATTCAAGTTTGAACCGCACTGGGGACAAATTCCTTTACACGTTTCATGGCATAAAGGGTATAAGGGTATATTCAAAAGGATTTGCTCTCTAACCAATGGCACTATATCGATAATATCCCCTTGATAGAAAAACAAATCCAAATCCGCTTTGTTGATTTCTTTTTCTAACAAAATCTCCTTTTCATCTGAAGGACAAAGATTGTAGTGGAATTCTGCCTCAACAGGCAAACCAAAATTACCAAGACACTTTATACAGCTTACTTCTACCCTAGTATTTAACAGACCACTAACAAAAACATTCTTTCCTGTCCTGAAAACCTCTATTTGAATACTGATATCATCAACAAAAGTAAAATTAATGTCTTTAATATCGCTGAATATATTTTTAATCCAATCCTTATTCTTTTTGCACGATAGATGATATCCAGATTCCTTTATTCCATCTAATCTAATCGTAAGATCATTCTGGTTCTTCTTTAATTTGCCCATTTTAAGGCCTATTCATATATTCATAAAAAAACCTTTTGTCAATAAATAAATAACATATCTTTATAAAAAATATAAAGATATGCAGCGAATAAGATAACTTAAAAAGACTGCCTTGTCAAATTATTTGTCCCCATTGTCAACTACAAACTTTCCTTTCTCCTTTCTTAAAAGATCATTCACTCCTATCGGCAAGTCTGTTTTAATCATAATTTCCTGCCCAGGCTGTGCTACCTGCAGTGTCTTTCCTTCTCCATTCGTTATTTCATCTAACCTTGTATGATAACTATTCAGATTTTTATTTATAAATTCAACCTGTTCACCCCGGGTGATTTTATTGCGAACTTGAAGTTTGATAAGCCTCTCAGAAAAAGAACTCTCTCCCGGTAATGGTAAAATTTCCTTAACAACCCCTAATAATTCATGGGTTTTGATATATTCTGAGGTAGTATAATTAAAACTTTCACTGGAAGGGGAACCCAGGTAGAATCCAGTAGTGTAATTCCTGTGACTGAGCTTTCTCAGTTCTTCAAGCCACTGTGTCTGAAACTGATACTCATCAGGGTTTTCTCCATAACAGTCCAGCGCACGGCGGTAGATTCGCGTGACACAGGCAACATAATGAATTCCCTTCATTCTACCCTCAATTTTGAGAGCATCAACCCCAGTCTTTATAATCTCAGGAAGATGCTCTATAAGGCAGAGGTCCTTTGAGTTGAAGATATAACTTCCATATTCATCTTCAGTAATGGGAAAATGCACATTGGGGCGTTTCTCTTCCATGAGAGCATATTTCCATCGGCAGGGATGTGCACATTCTCCCCTGTTAGGATCTCTCTGTGTAAGATATGTGCTTAGAAGGCACCTTCCTGAATAAGAGATACACATAGCCCCATGAACGAAGGTCTCAATTTCGACAGGAACAATTTTTTTAATATGTGCAATTTCATGATAAGTAAGCTCTCTTGAAAGGTTAATGCGCGATATTCCCTGCTGCTGCCAAAATTGAGCACTGCACCAGTTGGAGGTACTCAGTTGCGTACTTAAATGGAGAGAGAGGTGAGGAGCAATCTGCCGTGCCTGAGATATTATGCCAGGGTCACTAACGATCAGTCCATCAACCCCTACCCCGCCCAGGTATGCCAGATAATCAGGAATATCACTAAAATCATCATTGCGGGCGATGATATTGACCGTAACATAAACCTTAACATGACGTTTTTGGGCAAACCTGATACCCTCTTCCATCTCAGAGGGGGTAAAGTTTCCTGCATAGCTTCTCAAGCCATATTTTTTACCACTCAGGTAAACAGCATCAGCACCATAGTGAACTGCAATCTTTAACTTCTCCAGATTGCCGGCCGGCACTAAAAGTTCAGGTAGTTTCATGACTCATTTCTCGGAAGATAAGATTCTGGGGAGGTTAAAAGATTCTGTTATTTTTATTCCGCAATCCGGAACCACGAAGGTCACCCCATTAGACTATTAACCAAGGTGCTGTGTATATTTACAATTTATGTTCAAAAGTGTTGTGTAGAAACTCTCTATATCCTTTCTAACGGGGCAGGCGAAGAAACACGAAGGAAAATAAGTAATCCTATTGTCATAAAATTATTTATTAAAAATAGTTTCTATATATAGAGCAAAGACTACACGATCTATTTCAAAACTGCAAGGTGAAAGAGATGAGAGAAAAATATGACGATGGAATAAAAACAACTAATACTTTGTGTTTTATAATGCGATAGTGTAATATAAGTTAATTTAATTAATTATGTAAAATTTTAAGCAAGTAGCATTCTAGTGGTTGGCATAAATTAGAACCAAACACTTACAACAGGCAAACAACACAACTAATAACGAGCAACTCATGACAGTTTGGTCAAACAGAGACATAACGAAACACAATAAAAGAAAAACAATACTAAAGTTTAAACTACGGAGAATGATGAGAGGGGAAATAACTACTATGAAGTTCCTTAAGCTTGGTTTTATTATTCTTCCCTTTATCCTGATCGGATTTTTAATGGGTTATTTGCCTTCCCCTAAGGAGAATTATGCAGCCCGGGAAAAAGGAATAACTATCCCAACTGATAGCAAGCAAAAAAATAATCCTGTTTCCAATGAACATCAGATGAAGACAAAGGAAGTAGAATACACATTTAAGCAGGGTGATACCTTCTATGACGTACTTCTGGACATGGACTTTCCTCCAAAGGAAATTTTTCATTTAATAGAAAGCAGCAAAAAGATTTACAATCTTAAAAAAATAAAGCCGGGTATTACCATGATATTAAAGATTGACCCTGTTAACCATATCCTGAACCGCCTGGAATACGGTTTTGATGATCTATACCTGCTCGTAGTTATCAAAACTGATCAAGGCTACCTTGCCTCCAAAGAGGAAATTGTCTTCGATACCAAATTTCGTACCATCAGTGGCACAATCAAAAGCAACCTTTTTGATGATGGCATTAAGGCTGGTGGCCACCCCCAGCTGATCTTAAATTTTGCCGACATCTTTGCCTGGGATATGGATTTTATTAGTGATCTCAGAGAAAATGATAGTTTCAAGCTTCTTTTTGAAGAAATCTATAGAGATGGTGAGTTCGTAAAGTATGGAAAGATTCTGGCCGCAGAGTTTGTTAACAGGGAAAAACGGTTTAGAGCTTTTTATTTTGAAGATGATAAGGGAAAATCTGGTTACTATAATGACAAGGGGAAGTCTCTTACCAGGGAGTTTCTAAAATCACCCTTGAGATACAGTCGTATAAGTTCCAAATTTTCCAAACGGCGTTTTCACCCCATCCTGAGAATCTATCGCCCCCACCTGGGTGTGGATTACGCAGCCCCAACTGGTACTCCTGTGGAAGCGACCTGTAATGGAAAAATAATTTTCATTGGTAGGAAAGGTAATTATGGTAAGTGTATTAAAATAAGGCATAACCATCTATATACGTCCTTTTACGGACATCTCTCACGATTTGCAAGGGGCATGAAACAAGGAAAGCAGGCTAAACAAGGGCAGGTAATTGGCTATGTGGGATCTACCGGTTTATCTACAGGTCCCCACCTGGATTATCGCTTAAAGAAAAGAGGTGAGTTCATCAATCCCCTGAAGTTTAAAAGCCCTAGGATATATTCAGTAAGCAAAGCTCTTCGTCCTGAATTCGAAAAGAATAAATATCTGATGCTGGTATGGCTGGAGCAATCTGATAAAGAATTGATACTGGCGAAAGCAAGCGTTTCTCATTAAGATCTTTGTGCAGCTACTTTGTCAAGGGGTAATTCTTCTTTCCCCAACTCAATTGGCTTCGTGTTTTCCCTCTCTATTGCAAATGTCCTTTTAAGTAGTAGTGTCATGGGATCGTTATAGTTGTTGTTTCGATCTATGAACTGCTCTACTTCCTTTAATTCTTCTGTATCAAAAATTTCTCTAATCTGACTTAAGATCTCCCTAACAAAACTGATATCCATCTTACAATAAGAAATGAGGGGTGTGTCGGTTTCCGCAGTTATCTCGATTTTACATTTAGCAGAAAATTGAGAAACAACCTTTTCAACAATCTGGATGAATCGTTTGATTTTAGCTTCCGTAATTAAAATGCGTTTTATTTCATCGCATATCTGCCTTCGTATCTCATCCGATTGCACCTCCAGGCTGATGGCCGTTTTAATATAACCGGGAATAAGTTCATAATGTAAGGGATTATTAATATCTTCCCGCCACCCTTTAATTACAAACTGCTCTTTACCATTGGTAGCTTCAAAATAGCTCACCTTCAACGGCTCACCATAACGTCCCTCACTTATAAATGAATCCTTAATTATAGAAAGCTCCTCCCTCTTATGATGTCTGTGCAGAATCATAAAGCTATTCATGTCATCCATGGGTTTTTCTATAATCTCTTCAAGATTCCGATCACAGTGATACTGAGGGGAACAATCATAATCTGTAACGTGTGCAACTTCATCACATTCTATACATCTTATCCATTTATCTACCATTACTTACACCTTTTAAGCTCTGTCTTTTGTGCTCTATCTCCTGAAACCGAAGATTAGTTTCTAAGAGTGGGAAACTCAATAATAAAAGTGGTTCCCTCATTTTCCTTACTCACTACTTCAATATTTCCATGAAAACTTTCAACAATTCTTCGAGAGATGAAAAGACCTAAACCAGTTCCCACACCTTCACCTTTTGTTGAGAAAAAAGGCTCAAAAATCTTCTTAATATCTTTCTCTGCAATGCCGTGACCGCTGTCAGTAAATTCCAACCTCAGCAAATCTCCCATTTCTTTTTTAACACGGCTTGCTTTAATGCTCAGATTACCTCCGTCCGGCACTGCGTGAAAAGCATTGATAATAAGGTTTAAGAACACCTGCTCTACCTTCCCAGAATCAACGGATATAAGCGGTAAGTGAGATTCATAGTCCCTCACAATTTTTATCTCTTTTTTATAGGCACGCTGCTCAACATATGATAAGACCCGCTCGATCAGTTTCTTTACGTCAGTGGGTTCCTTTTGCGTAGGATTCTTGCGAGATAAGTTCAGGATGTTGCTAGTGAATCTACTGGCATGTTCAATCTGATTGGATATATTTTCCAGGTTATTCAACAAATCTGAGAGTTCTGGGCTGCTTTTGCTTATCTTACTATGAAGGAATTCAGCATAGCCTGATATGGTGTTTAACTTATTATTCAATTCATGGGCATACCCGGCAGCCAGCTGTCCCACCATGGAAAGCTTCTCTGATCGAATAAGTCTCTCTTCCAGCTCCTTAATTTCCCTGGAGAAATCATTTTTTATCTCCTTCATCCTCTTAAACTTTAATTCTGTAACGTCAAGCAGGTCTGCAGATATATCAGTGTCTGCCAGGAGACTTTCATTTAACGGAGACAGCTTATCCGTCTCTTCCTCCTCCTCTTCTCCATCAGAGAAGAGGGCCTCCTGGAAGAAGTGTTTCAACTTAAGATTGAACTTCCTGTGCTCGATGGCTTTATCTATAAGTGAAGTAATGTCATTGACGTTATAGGGCTTGGTAATGTAGCCATTTACACCAAGTTTCATAGCTTCGGTGGCAGTGTGTAAAGTTCCATATCCTGTAACGATAATGACTTCTACATTGGTGTTAAATCTTCTGATTTCTCTTAAAACATCAATCCCTTGCATCCCTGGCATTTTGAGATCCAATGTTACCAGATCAATTGGTTTATCCTTTATAACACGCAGAGCAGTATCACCATTTTCAGCAGTATAAATATTGTGTGTATTTTTCAAGATCATCCTCATCGATTCTCTGGGACCTAAATCATCATCGACAACTAAAATATTAGCTCTTGCTGCCATTAACCCCCTCCTTGTATTTTTAAAAAACACATTTTATAATAATTTATCCACAGGATATAGCAATATTCTTGCCAGCTTATTACTGTCATAGAAAATTAGAGTTGCAATTTATTAAATCGGTCAATATATTAATTTTCTTTAATGGTTATTGACTTTACTCACCAAGAAATTGGCAAAATGTATTTTACTGCTCAACTAATCGAAATTTTATGAGATTTCTTCGCTTTCCTCGCAATGACACCCCATTTTGTCATTGCGAGGAACGGGATTCCTCGACTTCGCTCGGAACAGGCTCCGCAATTTACTTCTTTGCTGAGCTAACTCAATAGTCATTTTTTCTTTACTGATTAGTTTAAAATAATAGGAGATAATTTTTATCAGGAAGGTTTAATATTGTTCATTTTTGTACACCTTAAGTTGGATAAATTAATGTATCCTGCTGAAATATAAGGGTAAAACTGATGTGATTTGCAAAGAGTACATTTTTGTACAGTTGCGCAGGAGAATTTGACACCCATACTTTTGCAATTGAGGTTCAATTACCATTTATCAATAATACAAAATTAGTAGAGTAGTTGTCTATAAGTTGATATAATGTTTTTCATTGCAGAGTACGCTGAGGAACGCAGAGATTAATAAAATTATTTTTCTTCGTGTACTCTGCGAGCTCTGTGGTGTATGTTTAAGGTTGTGGAGGGTTTTAGAAATGAAAACAGTACCACAATGTACGAAGTGCCAACATTTCCATCTGGATAACAAGAAAAGGGCAGTTTGTGATGCCTTTCCAAATGGTATCCCATGGAAAATCGTAAGCAACGAACATGATCACAGGAAGCCTTTTAAGGGAGACAAAGGTATCAGGTTCAAACGCATTAAAGAGAAAGCATGAAGCAAGGTGGAAAACATTCAACCACAGAGGGCACAGCGCAGCAAAGCCGCAACCAAAAGAAATATAACCACGAA